>JBBRJR010000098.1:0-8875 GCA_038218865.1 Kapaibacterium sp. (SeqCode)
GCAATTGAATTAGGCTTGACCGGACCAACGCTTCGAGGCTCCGGAAGCACTCGCGATTTGCGACGAGATGAGCCATATTTGATTTATAATGAATTAGATTTCAACGTCATTTCGTATAACGAAGGCGACGTTTGGGCTCGCTACCAAGTGCGTGTGCAGGAAATGAAGGAAAGCGCAAAGATGCTTCATCAAGTATTGCAAAAAATGCCCGCAGGCCCTACAATAGCTCATAAACCAAAAAAAGTATTGCCACGCAAAGCTGAAGTTTATACGAAAATGGAAGAACTTATAAACGACTTCATGCTTATAAACTTTGGCGCAGAGCCGCCAATTGGCGAGACTTACACAGCAATCGAAGCACCAAAAGGCGAACTCGGTTTTTTCATCGTTTCCGATGGCACGGGTCATCCCTGGAAAATGAAAATTCGCTCGCCATCGGCAGCAAACTTGCAAGGCTTGCCCGAAATGGTACGCGGTTCGATGATTGCAGACGTTATTTTAGCCATCGGCTCAATCGATCCCGTCATGGGCGAAGCCGATAAATAGGTGTTTAGTTGTCGGTCATCAGTTTTCAGTTATAGGTGGAAGGCATTGGGCATTGGGAAGAAGAACACCCTTGCTACAAAGTTGGGGCAATCCACGGATTGCCCTTGCCAAACAAACAAAGGTGGCTTCTTTCCCAGATGTAGCACACCTCAATGGTGTGCCACATCTAAAACAGGCTGTAGAAAAGACATTTAACGCAAATTTTCTTCATGAATGGACACGAGACACGCCGTGTCCTTGCTTCATTAACCCTCGGGTAACGCCTGCTCCTATGCTGGTTAAAGTAGCGAAGCGTACTGAAACCACTTACTTTTTAATGTTCAATACATTGTTTAAATATTCGACGAACCGTTTGTCTGATGGAAAATAAAAATTGGGGGATTCAATTTTACCGTTTTTGTTAATCAATATATAATGAGGAGCATCATTGATCATATACATTTTCGATAAATCATTTTGCCACCCATTTTCTAAATAAATATGGTGTCCGTTCAGTTTTTTCTTACTAATGAATTTTTCCCAAACTTGCTTATTATTATGCTCCATAGCCAAATAAATGAAAACTATACTATCACATAGCTGAGGATTGTTTTCCTGAATTGTTTTCATATGTTTTATTTCTTCTAAACAAGGTGGGCACCAAGTTCCCCAAAAATCTAAAATTACGTATTTTCCTTTAAAGCCGCTTAATTTAACAGTATTTCCATTATTATCAATTAGCTCGAAGTCTGGTAAGTCATCTATCAAGAACGATGTTTTTTTGTCTAAAAGTCTAATAACTGGCAGCAAATACTTAGAACAATCTTTGTCGGATAGTGTTTTTAGCATTATGTTAGCTTTTTGGAGAGTAATGCTGTCAGATTTTTCTTTAATCATCCTATAAATGATATAAGATCCAACATAACTTACTATATCTTTATCGAATGTATTTATAGCTTTTTCAAACATCAATGAAAATATGCTCTTCGAATTCTTGAATTTATCATCAATAGACATACTGTCAGCCAAATCTCTTTTAACCAATAAATTAACGTAATCAAAAATATAACATTTAAATATGTCATTCGGCAAACTTTCAACTTTTTTAGTCAAAGATATCATTGAAAGTCTAGATAAAAGTTTATCATAATCAATTTTTAATGACTTTTTTTCTTTTAAATTATACAAATAATATATAATGTTTCTGGCAGTAGAGTATTCAATTTGTTCCATTAAATAGCTCATAATTTTTGGGTTGATCATTTCCCCCGAAAAGTATCTTTTAGTAAAATCTATTCTCTTATTCATTTCATTGAACATAAATTTCATTAAATCTTCTTGATTACAGCTTAGTATTCTGTTATAATAATCATCATCACGATAGACAACATTATTTAAATCAATGAAACATTGATTTTCTAAAGATCTGCTACCGCTATACAAGATGCTATCTCTTGCAATTTCTATATGCAGACTGTCTCCGGGTTCAAGATACAATGATTCAATAACCCTAACATTGTCTATATCAATATAATACAATGCTGAGGTAGAAAAGGTGTCATTCAATTTGCAATTATTATTTACAATTAAAGATGAATCTCTTAGTACACCTTTATCTTCAAAATCTAAATAATCTTGTAAAAGTAGTTTAACACTCAATTTTTCAGATTTGATACAATTAATTGTAACTTGGACATTGCCTGCAATTGCATTCATGAATTGAAGAGCAAAGGCAACGAGAAATAAAAATAATATTTTCATGGTTTTATTTCATTAAAAATTTGTTGTTTTGATTTCAAAACCAAAATATCATTGTGAATTACTTTAAGGCAAGAGTCTTGGGATTCTGATTTTTTTTCAATCATATAATAGCTACTCCTATATTTTATTTGTGAAATAATTATTGTTTTTTCTAAAAGCAAATTAATGATGATTTGTTAAATCTACAAGCGTTTTTTTAAAAATTTCCATTTTTAATAATTTCCATCGAAATCATAAATATGACATCTTGCGTAGTTTTGGTGAGCAAAAATTAATGGGGTTGTTCTCGGTTATTAGTCGTCGGCTGCAGGTTATCAATTGTCAGTTGGAAGCATAAATAACAAAACTTTCCGAAGTCTTTGCAGCCTTCGGACGGTTAAAAAAAAGATGAGATAGCTGTTAGTTTTAGATATTTTACCCCATCGGGGATAGTAGCCTCTTGGGCATCGTAGATGTGGAATGTTAGGAGAAAATCTGTTGTCCAAAGGATATAAGAGCAACGTAGTTGCAGCATGTATTTAGTTTATATGCCGTTTCTACGGAACTCTTTCTAATTCTTTTCGATTTTTTCTACTAACATTTCGCTCCTATGGAGCTTTTTTAGATGAGGCTGTCTCATAAGTAAGGTTCTCGGAGAATACGGTCAAGCAAGGGCGCTTAACCTATCTGCATTTAAAGGAGTAGCAGGACAAGCACCCTGCTTGTCATTCATCTATTGCTTATGAAACAGTCTCATCTGGGATAGAATGCGGAGTATTGGGCGTTAGTTGCCCATTTACGCAGCAAGGACACGGCGTGCCGTGTCCCTACATGAAGAAAAAGTGGTTTATTTGCCTTTCCCAAAGCCAATCGCCTTTTACCGACAACTGACAACTGATAACCGGAAACTAAAAGCCTTTCTGCTGCCCAAAACCTAACGCCTGACGTCTGTTTTAGCATCCGCCGGATTTTTTGCGATTTTCCTTTGCTGGTGGCTTGTTCATGTTGGCGTATTTTTCGTATAATGAGTCTAATTTAAAGATAACTTCGCGTTTGAAGTTAATTGTAGGGTGATTTTCAGCGTTAATTGCGGCTGCTGAGGGAATGTTTGTTTTATCGTATTCTTTAAAAAACAAATAGATACCGCCGGCGAGAGCTACAGCTCTTTCGTTTCCTATTTCACGAGCGTAAATCACAGCTTTTTTGGACAATTCACCAGACAAATCAGTGAAGGCAATTGTTTTGTAAGTCTTTTTTATTAAATCGGTGCCTTCTTTGCTTAATAATTTATCGAAAGGAATACGTCGAGCGCCGGGCAATGCCTTTGGCAGGGTGTCATTTATCGGTCGTAAGTCAATTATCATTAACTGGCTGTCCTCTTTGATTATTTTATATGCTAATTCGGTATGTGTGATAATTTCGGCTGACGCTTTGTTCTCTCTTAATTCCTCACGGAGTTCTGTCATTACGGCTTCTTGCCTTGTTGGCAGAAACGCGATGACAGCAGAAACAGCTACGAAAAGTACAGCAAAGGGTATGTATTGGTTTTTTTCTTGTTTGAAGAAAGGCAAAGTGGATTTCTCGGTTTTGTTTACTTTATTTTCTATTATTGTTGTAAATATGAATGCTGCGAGAGCGACTGTTGTCATTAAAAATACAAATGTACCGCTCTGGACGCCGATGGCATCGTATATTTTCCACTCGCCTAAGTTATAGGCATTGAAGATTGGCTCAAAGGATTCGAAGAATTCGCCAAAGATGAAGACGCCAATAACTGTGCCGACGATGAATACCATTGCATCGATTTTGCCGATGGCAGCGGCGGCGATGCTTGTACCAGGGCAGAAGCCTCCGATGATAAAGCCGGCGCCCATAATCACTCCGCCTAAGATTGCCGAATATAGGAATGTGGGATTGATATAAATTAAGCTTAAGTCGAGCCATCCCCAATAGCCGAATAGCACTACGCCTATCATCGCCGTAACTCCGGCGGTGAAAAACACGCGTAGGACGACGAAATCATAGCCATAGAACAAGCCGGCGAGCTTTTTGGAGGAGGAGAATCCGGCTTGTTCTAAGATGAATCCAAAGAAGAAGCCGATTACTAAAGCTATGACGAAATTAAATTCGTTGCTGAATATTTCAGGTACTAATGGTCCCATGATAATTTCTCTCTAAATTGATATAAAGATGTTAAAGAAGCAAGTGGGAACTTAAATCCAAAGCTTGCGTACGAAATAGGCGAAAAAGTATGCCGCGCCGAAGATAGCCATCATTGTTATGATGCCGCCGGCAGACAAAACTGCCATGCCGCTGAGCGCCGCGCCGCTGGTACAACCGCGACCGAATTGAGCGCCCAACCCAAAGAGAGTGCCGCCAATGAGTGCGGCGATGAGTCTTACTCTCGAGGTTATGTTTGGACTATGCTCGATGCGAAAAGTTAAGCGATTGGCGACGAGTCCGGAGACAAAGGCGCCGAAGATTACGCCGATGACTTCGAGCACGAGCCAATTTTTGAAAAGCCCTTCCGTATGTTGGGCGATATATTGGCTATAGAAGGTCTTAGACGCAACGTGTTCGGGAGCGATTAGCTGCATTCCGGAGACAAGTCCGCTTTTGACGGCGCCGCTTGCACCTAAGCCGCGACCGGTAATGAAAATGGTAGCGAGCAGTAGTAATCCAAGGAGGAATCCTGCTAAATAGGGATTCATGTATCCCGCTTCGGTTTTGTTTAGTATGCTTTTCATCATGTTCACTTAAATATTTTTATCGGTTTGTGGAATTTCGTTAGTTATTTGCGGTACATCGCTGTCGTCTTCGAGCTCTTCGGAGCCTGTAATCATCGCATTTAAGTTGGAAGATACTGTACTGCCGGTGGTAATAAGGTATAGGTGAGCCACGAGAAACGCAACGAGGAGGAAAGCACCGAAAGTGTGTATAATGGCGACATTGCTGAGACCACCCAAATCGACAGTTTTGCTGATTTCCCCTTGTGGGAATCTATAGAACATGTAAAAAACGCCCGTAACAACCATCAGGGGAATGACAATAACTTTTAAGCCGAAGTAAACTAATCTTTGTAAGGGATTAAGTTTGCTTAATTGTGTTTTACGCGTCGGATGGGGGGCGTTTTTGAAGATGCCGATAATGTAAAATTGTATTTGTTTATTAAGATTCGTAATCGTGGGGAGGTATTGCCTCCACTCGCCTGTTGCAAAATGCCAAAAGATGGCAAAGATAATCAGAATTATAAAGAGATATGAGGCTAAGATGTGGGATTTGACGGCATAATCGAAACCAAAAAACGTATAGAAGCCATGAACTTCAAAGCCGGTGAAAGCGAGAAAGATTATGAGTGCGGCTTGCATCCAATGCCAGAAGCGTTCAAATCCACTGTAAATATAGACTTTTTTCATTATTTATTTCCTTTTGATGTTTTTGTTCTTAGAAATAATTCTAACGGCGCCGTGCGTCGCTACGCCGAAGAAGGTCATAGCAATGAGTGCAAAGCCGAAGTTATCGACGAAAGGATTGTAGTCTTTGCCGGGTAAGTACACGTCTTTGATAGACGCCAAGCGGCTGTCGTTGCGTGTGTGGCACTCAACGCACTGCACTGTTTTCTCTTTGGGCGAGACCATGTGGTTTAGCATCCAATACATTTCTGTTTGGACGAAAGCGTATTTCCCACTGTAAGGAAGATCCAAGTATTTCATGCCCTCGGCGATAGAAGTATTCCAGTTGAAATCTTTCCAGTAGCCGCCTTTTCCGACTTCTTTATCCCATAGTTTGGGTCCGACAAGCTTATTAAGGATTGGGTCGTAAGGCTGATTGGAACGCATAATCTTAACGGGCATAATTTTGGCATTAATATCTTCAAAGTTGCCGCCGAAAGGATTAAGTCTCAAAGGTGTTTGTCCTATGGTATCGGTAATTAGATGATGTGTGGCAGTGCCGTTAAACCAAGCGTAATCGGGTTTTAGTTTACTTTCCCAAACAATGTCTCCTTTGATGGATAGATATGTTTCGTTGCCTTCTTTGTTGTGCTCGACGTAAGGTTTTCCGTCTTTTAACTTGCCAGCAGTGGACCAGTCCCAATAAGTTTTCGTTTGATTTACTTTTGCATATTCTGGTATGTGGCAGGTTTGGCAAGCGACTTTAGTAGTATGCTCGTTAACGATGATGTCATCGTGCGGGGTAGATGTGTGGCAGTCTTCGCAATGCAATCGGCTTCTGTCCATCGAGGCGACGGTGTAGAGTCTACCCTTCATTTTGTGATTTTCGGCTTCGTGGCAATCAGTGCACTCCATGTCGCCCCCGTCTTTTGCCATGTGAACATCTACTTGCCTATCGGCTTCGTAGAGGGCGTCTTCCAAGTCGCCGTGTTTGGAGTTATTACCGCCTCCGCCATTGAAGTGGCAATAGCCGCAGTTATCCATTTTTGGTAAGCCGACTTTTTGAGCGATTTGAGTGAAGTCCAAATCCTTTTTGGGATAGCCCGCAGCTTCTGATTCCTTGGCATAAAGCCCAGAGTTGTCATGGCAAGCAAGGCAGTCGATGTTTTCCGCTTTTGTAAAGTCAAAGTCTTTACTATCGTAACCATATCCGATATGGCAGCGATTACAAGTTCCCTCGTTGCCACCAATCGAAATGCAATGATTATTGAGTATATTCTTTTTTCCGAGATGAACTATGCCTTTGCCTTTCATATATTCTTCATCTTCCCACCGCCAATGAGTAGTACGCATAACCTCGTCATCTCTTAAGTTGTGGCATGAGATGCAAGCGAGCGTAATATCCTGCGGTCTGTCAAATTTTACTTGCAGAGCGGCGAATTTGCTGTGGTCAACGCCCGGAACATGCTTTTTAGCCCTAGCCTCTTTTAGTAATTCGAGCTTTGTAGGCTGTGGATTGTCTTTGACGACTAATAAGTAACCGACCAAAATCGGAAGCGTAAAAACGAGTAGAAGTCCAATAATCTTTTTCATAATTTCTCTTATATTACTGCACAGTTATATAATACAAAACTAATACAAAATATTAAGTTAGACAAATTAATTAAACATAATTAATTGGTTAATATTTAGCCATTGCTAATATTTTATTTTTATTATAATAATTTTTTGTCGTAAATATTTTTTAGTTTCTTGAAATTCCATTTAATTCATACATTTGATACATTTTAATACTTAGATTGGGAACAAGCAAACTGAAATATCTTGTTTAAAAACAAACTTTATATGAATTGATTGTAATCGTTAATTTATATTTTTATATATGAAAACGAAGGTATAGAGAAAAAGCAGAAGATTGAATGATTTTATTTTTTTATTCCAAGAAAGATTGACTTGCGCCTTTGAGGCGAAATACCATCTGGCTTGGAAGCCTAAAGAACAAAACTTTCCGAAGTCTTTGCAGCCTTCGGAAGGAGAAAAAAGAGATGAGGTAGCCGTTAGGTATAAATATTTAACCCCTACGGAGTAGAAGAATGATGCCAGTGTAGGGGCGGGTTCCAAACCTGCCCAAATAGAGCGCGGGATTAAGAACCAGCCCCTACGGAAATAATCGAACAAATAAATAATTTTAGGCGAACGCCGTTCGCCCCTAGGGAGTTGGGAACGCATTGGGCGTTGGGAAAAAGCAAAAAGACTCTCCAAGGCTTAAAATCTAAAGCCTATTGCCTTCCACCGGAAACTGAAAACCGATATCCGATAACTAAATTCCTTTCCTACTGCCTAAAACCCAATGCCTGTTTTGCCTTTCACCCACCACTGAAAACTGATAACCGGAAACTAAGATTCCTAAAACGAAAAGAATGTATCTTTTACTTTATCCATGAAATCCTTGCCTTTTTTGTGATGCTTGTGGTTATAGTTCACATTTTCACTCGCAGCAAGTTGTTTCAAAAGATCTTTTTCTTTTGAATTTAATTTCGTTGGAACGAAAACGTTGAGTATAACGATCATATCGCCTTTGCCATAAGAATTAAGCTTTTGTACTCCTTTGTCGCGAAGGATTATAGTAGAGCCCGGTTGAGTGCCGGCTTCGATCTTAATATTCTCATTTCCCCAGATGGTTGGTATCTCGATTTCGGCGCCTAAAGCAGCTTGCGGGTAGCTGATTGTTAGCGAGTAGAGGACATTGTCGCCTTGACGCGTGAACGTTTCGTGTTCCTTTTCTTCGATGACAATCATCAAATCGCCAGCAGGCCCGTTGCGCCTGCCAGTATTGCCTTTGCCTCGCAAAGGGATATAGTTTCCTTCTTCGACGCCAGCGGGAATATTAACTTTAATTGTTTCCTCGACTTGTACTCTACCGTCTCCGCCACAAGAGTTACATTTGTTCTTGATTTGCTGACCCGAGCCGTTGCACGATGGGCAAGCGGAGATGTTTACAAATTGCCCAAAGACCGAGCGCGAGACTTGCCGCACTTCGCCCTGACCACCGCACGTTTGGCAAGTAGCATAGCCAGCAGAGCCTTCGGCGCCTGAGCCATTGCAAGAGGAGCACTTGCCCATTTTTTTGACTTTTATTGTTTTTTCTACGCCGACGGCAATTTCTTCAAGCGTCAGAGACAATCTAATTTTCAAATCTGAGCCGCGCTCGCCCATAT
>JBBRJR010000099.1:0-8838 GCA_038218865.1 Kapaibacterium sp. (SeqCode)
GTCGTGTGCAGAAGCAATTGATTTTTTAGCAATTAATTCAAGCGTTGCATTTTGCAAAGCAATTTCTTCGCTGATGTTAATTTCGGGAGCCAAGCCAGTTATTTCTCCTGCGTAATGCTTCAAATACTCAGAGCCACCAAGTTCTTCACGGCTATTGCCTAATATGGCGATTGTGTCGCCTTCGCTTTTGAATTCGAGCGACATTGTTTTGTCCAAATCATCGATAAGCCCAAGCATGCCGATAGTCGGCGTTGGGAAAATAGCATGTTTTTGTGATTCATTATGGAAGCTGACGTTTCCACCCGTTACTGGCGTGTCCAATGCACGGCAGGCATCGCCCATGCCGCGTATAGCTTCGCGGAATTGCCAAAATACTTCCGGATCGTAAGGGTTGCCAAAATTTAGGCAATTTGTAATAGCTACGGGCTTGGCGCCAACGCATACGACATTGCGAGCAGACTCGCAAACGGCTGCCATTGCTCCTTTGTACGGGTCCAAGTAAGTATATCGGCTGTTGCTATCGCAAGACAACGCAATAGCTTTGCCGGGCAGTTCTTTTAAGCGAATGACGGCTGCTGAGCCTTTGGAAGCAACAGTATTGGTGCGAACCTGCGAATCGTACTGCTCGAAAATCCAGCGTTTCGAGGCAATCGTTGGCGATGTTAGCATTTGCCAGAAATCGCTCTCTGTTGGCTGCATTTGAGCTACTTCGCTTGTGTTGTACTTGGCGGTTGTTTCCAAATATTGGGGCTTAGAATATTCGCGATCGTATTGCGGAGCGCCGCCGCCCAAGACCAAATCGTGTGCCGGAAGGCAAACTACGTCTTTGCCCAAGCGGGAAATTTTAACCATTCCGTCGTCGGTAATATTACCTATGTGAGTAAACGGCACGTCCCATTTTTCGCAAATTTCGGCAGCTTTTGCTTCCATTCCTTTATGGATAACGGCGAGCATTCTTTCTTGCGACTCGCTGAGCATAATTTCATAAGCGGACATATCTTGCTCGCGAAGCGGAACTTTGTCGAGATTTATATCCATGCCCGTACCGGATTTGGCGCTCATCTCGCTCGTCGAGCAGCTGATGCCCGCTGCGCCCATGTCTTGGACGCCAGAGATAACGCCTGCGCCGATAAGTTCGAGCGTTGCCTCGAGCAATAATTTCTCAGCAAATGGGTCGCCCACTTGAACTGTTGGACGCATATTTTCGGTTTTTTCGTCGAATTCGCGGGAAGCTAAAAGCGAAGCGCCATGTATGCCGTCGCGTCCTGTGGAGCTACCGATAATGAAAACGGGATTGCCGACGCCCTCGGCGCCTGCCGAAGCTGTTTTGGTTATGTGGACAATGCCCACAGCCATTGCATTTACCAGCGGATTGTCTTCGTAGCATTTATCGAAATATATTTCGCCGCCGACTGTCGGCACGCCGAAGGAATTGCCGTAGTGGCTTATTCCGTGGACTACGCCGTCCAATAGGAATTGCGTGCGTTTGCTCGAAAGCTCGCCGAAACGGAGGGAATTAAGTGCGGCGATTGGGCGAGCGCCCATTGTGAAAATATCGCGTAAGATGCCGCCAACGCCAGTTGCAGCTCCCTCGAAAGGTTCTATTGCCGAAGGATGGTTGTGGCTTTCTATTTTAAATACAATGCCGTATCCGCCGCCAATATCGACTAATCCAGCATTTTCCTCGCCAGCTGAAACCAAGAGGCGGGCGCCGTCGCGGGGCAAAGTTTTTAGCTGCTTTATCGAATTTTTGTAAGAGCAATGCTCGCTCCACATAACGCTGAACACGCCGATTTCTGTATAAGTCGGCACTCGCTGCAATATTTCGAGTATTCGATTGTATTCTGGCTCGGTAAGTCCCAGCTCGCGGGCTGTTTCAAGGCTTACTTCAATTTCGGAATATAGAGGATTTCCCATTTTTCTTGCTCATATATAATAATTATCAATTTTCTATTTTTATAATCAACAAATTTACGGTTTTTTGCTGTAAGTTGCCAAAATATTTTTTAAAATTATTTATTGCTATGAAATTATTTTTGAAACTATTATTTTATTTTTTCGTCTTATCATTTTATTTAAAAACAATTAAAATATTGTACGATTGTGGACGTTAAAAACCAATATTGTTTAAATAGTTTTCAAAGTTTCATTAGGAAGCATGTTGCAAGTAAAAGATAAAATATTAAAAGTTGCCCGTCAAGAGTTTGCTAAGCACGGATTCAGGAACGTGCGCACGGACGAGCTGGCAAATAAATTAGGCATAAGCAAAAGGACACTGTACTTTCATTTTGAGTCGAAAGAACAGTTACTCGAAGAGGTAATTGATTTGGAGCTCGAGACCTTGAAATTGCGAATAGATTCGATTATCAGTGAAATTGAGAATAACAAGGAAGTAAACGTAATTGACGAACTAAGCAAAATGTGGCAAATAGATGTCGATTCTTCACTTTCCTTTACTACTGAGTTTTTCACTGACATACAAAAATTCATCCCGAACATTTGGGATAAGATTGCGGCATTCAGAAAAAAGGAAATGGAGAAGAATTTCTCGAGGATTTTCAAAGTTGGGGTCGAACGGCAAGTATTCCGTTCAAACATCAGCGGAGAGCTGCTATTTTTGATGCACTTGACAATTATTCAGCATTTACTGAATCCCGAAACACTGATGAAAATGAATTATACACCGCAAATGGTAATAGCAACTATATATGATGTATTATTCAAAGGCGTTTTAACCGATGAAGCCCGCGATTATTACGAAACACACCAAAAGACATTTTGTACAATTAATAAATCAATACAAGAATGAAAAGATTAAGCATTATAATTCTCACGGTATTGCTTTTTGGCTCGGCGCTGGCAGAGGCGCAAAAGCAGTACAATCTCGAGGATGCTATAAGAGTAGCGCTCGAGAATAATTACGAGACTCGCAGCAAGGTAATGGACATCAGAAAGGCTCGCGCTGCAGTGGACGAAGCCTATGGCTATGCTTTGCCGAGTGTAGGAGTTTCCACCAGTTTTACTCATTTTTTGGAAACGCCGAAGATGCCGTTTATTGATTTCAAGTCAATGCTGAGCAATTCAACTTACGGCGTACTGTTTGACGAAGGCGTCTTGCCACGCGACGAATCAAAATTTTTGCCGATGAAATCAGTTTTGCAATCCTTTACGCAAGCAAACAGCTATGAAGCGAAGATTTCATTTTCGCAGGTTTTGTTCAACTCCGCGGTATTTCGCGGCATCGGAGCTTCGGGGATTTACATGGAAACTTCCAAAGTATCGCTGAAATCAAATATAGTAAAAACTGTAAATAACGTTCGCAAGGCGTTTAATTTCGTGATTCTCTCAAAATCATTACTTGAAATAACACGAGCAAGTTTTGAGAATGCACAGAAGAATTTAGGCAACGTAAAAGCGCTGAAAGAGCAAGGCATGGTTTCTGAATTCGACGCTTTACAAGCCGAAGTGCAGGTCGAGAACTTGCGCCCCGTCGTTTTGCAAATGGAAAATACGTTGAAAAATGCCAAAGAAGCACTAAAGCTAACGATGGCAGTTCCAGCGAGCGAAGAAATCGATGTCGCCGGAGAATTGAAATTTGCCCAAGAAACTATACCGGAAAGCGAGCAGGCAGTAACTACAGCAGTTAAGAATAATTATGACATACAGACGCTTCAATACAAGCAGCAAGTCGATGACGCTATTGTTGCCTTGTCCCGCGCCGAGTATTGGCCCCAAATATCCGCTTTCGGCAATTATTCGTTCAACGGCTCATCGGACAATTTTGATTTTCAAAATTACAGAAGTTCGATGATTGGGCTAAATCTCAGTATTAATTTATTCAGCGGCATGCAAACCGAAAATCGCGTTGCACAAGGTATGATAGAAGTTGAAAAGACGGGCGAGCAATTAAATCAATTGCGCCACGCAGTTGCTATGCAGGTGAAAATGCAGATTAACGAGCTTGACCGAATCAAAAGCAATATCGAAGCGCAAGAGCGGAACGTGAATTTAGCCACGCGCAGCTACGAGCTTTCGACTATACGCTATCGCGAAGGCACAGGCAGCCAATTGGAAATACAAAATGCGGATTTATCTTTGCGTCAAGCAAAAACAAATCTATTGCAGTCCTATTTTGATTACAGCAATGCCAAAAACGAACTTCAAACGTTGTTAGGCGAAATCGACCCAAGCTATTTCCAAGTTTATTCAAATTATTTAGAAAATAAAAAATAATATATCGGAGTGCATTATAATGAAAAAGAATTTGAAATTACCGGTTGTTCTGTTAGCCTTAATTTTAGCCGGCGTGTCTATGATTTCTTGCCAAAAAAAGCTCGAACCCGGCAAAAGTATCGAACAAATTCGCAGCGAAGATGGCGTACCGGTCAGAGTTGCCACTATTGGCGAAAAAGAGTTTAATAAAAATCTAACTTTTTTTGCTCGTTTATCGGGTATAAAAGAAACTACGCAATTATCCAGAATAGCTGACAAAGTCGTAAAAATCAACGCCCGCGTTGGCTCCACAGTTCGCGATGGGCAGGTCATTGTTGAATTTCCGAAAGACAGTCCCACGCTGCAATACGACCAAGCAAAATTAGGCTATGATAATGCCAAAAAGCTTTACGACCGAATGAGTCAATTGCTGAAAGCCGGCGAAACTTCCCAACAAAATTTTGACAATGCCGAAACGCAATATTTGGTAGCCAAAAAGAATTGGGAATCCGTGTTGCAATTTGTGCATATCGAATCTCCTATATCCGGCACAATTGTGCAAATGCTTGTCAAAGAAGGCGATATGGTCAAACACGATGTTCCGATATTCACTGTTGCTCAATTAGGAAAAATTAGTGCTAAAGTGTGGGTGTCATCGTCGGAAGTACAATACGTTAAGTCTGGCATGACCGCAACTATGCGAATCAACGGCGAAGAGCACCAAGGCAAAGTCGCAATAGTCGATTTATCTATGGACGAGCAGCACCGCGCTTTCGGCGTCGAAATTCATTTTGACAATCGTAAAGGCAAAATCAAAAGCGGAATAACTACGGATATTACTATTAATGCTTACAACAATAGCGATGCCATTATGCTTCAGCGCAAGACAATCGTACGCGACGGCGACGAAACCTATGTTTACATTGCTAAAGACGGCAAAGCTGAGCGTCGCGACATTCGTACTGGTCTTGAAAACGGCATAGATATAGAAATCAAAGAGGGACTCGCTCCCGGCGACAAAATTATAACCGAAGGTATATCCTTACTTCGCGACGGCATAAAAATTAAAATTGTGGATTAGAAAGGAACAAATATGAAAATAGCTCAAATTTCAGTAAATCGTCCAATTATGATGAGTATGCTTATAGTAGTATTCGTCCTTTTTGGCGGTCTATCATTTTATAATCTTACGCTGAACCAGATGCCGGACGTAGAATTGCCTTATGTTACTATTTCTACTGTCTATCCCGGCGCAGGTCCTAAAGAAATAGAAACGCAAATAACTAAAAAGCTTGAAGACGCTGTTTCTACAATATCGAAAATCAAGGAAATGAACTCGTATTCGCTCGAGGGCGTTTCGATTATTATCGTCCAATTTGATTTAGGAAAAGATGTCGATATAGCCAACCAAGAGACTAAGGACAAGGTCGATGCTATACTTAGCAAGCTGCCAGACGATTCGGAAAGACCAATTATCCAGAAAGTGGATTTGCAAGCCTTCCCCGTCGTGGACGTAATTCTTTCAGGACATGATGACCCGCGTGAACTTTATAAAGTAGCCGATAAACTACTCCGCGACAGGTTCAGTCAAGTCGATGGCGTGGCAAACGTGCAAATCATCGGTGGGCAAGAACGAGAAATTCAAGTGAAATTGGACAACAGGACAATTTTCGAGAATTCCATATCTTTGCCGACTTTGGTGCAAATTTTAAAGGCACAAAATATAGACATACCCGGCGGGCACTTCAATTTGCAAGGACAAGAATATACTGTTCGCTTGCAAGGACAATTCCATTCGCCGGAATCAATAAAAGAGATAAACGTACCGACTGCCGGCGGAATGAAAAAACTTAGCCAATTAGGCGAGGTTTACGATGCCGGTAAAGAAGTGCGTGAGCGAGCAATTTATTTTAGCAATAGCTCAAAAATACGAAAAGACAATATAGTAAAACTCGGTGTTATCAAAGCTTCCGATGGTAATGTCGTGGACGTAGCCGACGGTATCGCCAAGGCAATTCCGGACATACAAAAGCAATTACCGAAGGGAATGAAATTAGAGCTCGTGCAAGATCAATCTCTGTTTATTCGAAGCTCGGTAAGCGACGCTATGTCCAATATATATATGGGCGTTTTCTTGACTGCTCTTATTTTGCTCTTTTTCTTACATGATTTACGCTCGACGTTTATTGTCGCGATAGCGATGCCAATTTCTATCGTCTCAACTTTCTTTTTAATGGATTTATCCGGCTTTTCGCTGAACACGATGACGCTTATGGGTCTCTCGGTCTCGGTGGGGGTCTTGGTGGCGAATTCGGTGGTCGTAATTGAAAATATCTTCCGCCACAAAGAAGAATTCAAACAAAGCAACAAAGAAGCAGCCAGCAAGGGTACCGATGAGGTGGTCGTTGCTGTTTTGGCTTCTACTTTGACTAACCTTGTAGTGTTTTTGCCTATTGCGCAAATGAGCTCAATGGTTGGTCTGTTCTTCCGCGAATTCGCTTTAACGGTAACTTATGCAACAATATTTTCTTTGCTTGTGTCTTTCACGGTAACTCCGATGCTTGCCAGTTTGCTTTTGCCAAAGACAATCAAACTCGGCAAAATAAGTATTTTCATTGAAAAGCAATGGGCGAAAGTAGAATCTTTTTACAAGCGAACGCTTACTTGGATGCTAAAAAGAAAAACTACGGCGAGCGTTGTTGCTCTTTCAGCATTGGTTCTGCTTGTATTTTCTTTTGTATTTTTCGGTTCCCGTATCGGTTTCGAGAACTTCCCCGCTGTGGATAACGGCTCCATACGTATATCAGTCGAATTGCCCGATGGGTATAATTTAGATGAAACTACCAAAGTAATGGCTGAAGTCGAAAGACGAATCACTCAGGTACCGAACGTTGTTCAAACACTGACAAGCGTCGGCACGCAAGGCGAGCTCGACAAAGGTACTAACTTAGCCACTATGGACGTCAAATTAACCGATGCAAATCAAAGAGATCGGCACATGCTCGAATACGGCGACGATTTCGTCAAGATACTTGCAGATATACCTAATGTAAAATTAAAGGTCGAGATTGGAAAAGGTTTTGGTGAACCGGGAGCCCCTATCGAGTTTTATTTGCTTGGTACGGACGTTTTGAAACTCGAAGATATGAAAAAGCAAATAATTAATGAAGTCTCTACCGTTCCCGGCTTAGTGAATTTTGATAATACATCGCGACCGGGAAAACCAGAGATAACAGTCTTTCCGCGAAGAGATAAAATCGAAGAGGCAGGGCTGACAGTAACCGACGTTGCTATGGCGTTGCGTGCTTCGATGGAAGGCTTGATTTCCACCCGCTTCCGGGACGAAGGCGAGGAATACGACGTAAAAGTAAATTTGACCGATCAATCGTACAATACGCCCGAAAAAGTTGGTAATATAACGGTTTCTTCTCCAAGAGGAGCGTTCCGCTTGGCGCAGCTAGCCGATATTAAATTTACAACAGGTTTTACTAAAATCTTGCATCGCGATAAGTTAACTACGATAAAATTCACAGGCTCTCCCGCTGCTGGCATACCTTTAGGTACGGTTTCTGATGAAATAACAAAACGAATGGATAAAATCGATATGCCTCCCGGCTACTCATATTCGTGGGGCGGCGACGCCGAAATGATGGCAGAAACGTCAAAAGATATGATAAGAGTATTTTTACTGGCTATGATATTGACATATATGCTTTTAGCTGCATTGCTCGAAGATTTGATTCAGCCCCTGATTATTATGTCCACATTGCCGCTGTCATTTATCGGAGTATTGGGTATATTATTTATTACCGGAGCAACGATGAACACTATCTCTATGATGGCGATAGTAATGCTTATAGGTATCGTGGTTAATAACGCTATTTTGATACTTGACTACTCAAATCAATTGGTTAAAGGCGGCATGTCCCATAGGGAAGCTTTGATAGAAGCGGCGCCGACGAAACTTCGCCCTCAGCTTATGTCTGCTTTGGCTATTATGTTAGGTATGCTCCCGATGGCATTGGGTATCGGCGATTTCGGAAAAGAAGTACGTATGCCGCTCGGTATAGTTTCCATCGGTGGTTTATTAGTTTCTACAGTTTTGACCATATACATTATACCTGTTGCAGATTACTTAAATAATGCTATCGGCGATTCATTTGCTCGTCGCTGGCACAGATGGTTCCCCAAGAAAGATGCGGAATTGTTGTAAATGGGCTTTGGGCATTAGGCTGTAGGCATTAGGAAAAACAGAATACAAACAAGACGGGGCTGCCCAGATAAGTCAAATGGTGTGCTTTTAAGACTGGCACGCATTTTCAAATAAACTTGTGATGATACCCACATTTTAAACAACCCCCTAGCCCCCTCTTTTAAGAGGGGGCTAGGGGGTGTTCATATTATGTTTGCCGTTTTATTGTTCATTTAACAAAAATGTTATGCATAAAACCTAAAAATATACCTTATGAGGCAGCCCCTACTCGTATTTAAAGGAATTAGTGGGACAAGCATCCCTGCTTGTCATTCATTTATTACTTTTGAGACAGCCACGTCTAAATCAGGCGTCAGGTAGCAGATTGTAGGCAGCAGGGAAGGCATTTAGTTGTCAGTTATCAGTGGTCGGTT
>JBBRJR010000100.1:0-8634 GCA_038218865.1 Kapaibacterium sp. (SeqCode)
TTATTTTTAAAATAATTGAAATTTTCTTTATAATTTTTAAATCTAAATTTGTATTTTTGCAAAAAGATAGAACCTAAATAAAGGAATGAGTATGGTGGGAGAATTTGAATCTACTACTTTTGCGATAAACACTTTTCAGCCCATTGTAACGCGTTACGATAAATCATCAGTTTCCGGTGATTATTTAGCTGTGGCTACTGCTGAACCCAAAGAAAACACTCCTCATTCAGAGGAACACTCGGCACAAGCTGCTCCTTCGGCGCACGAGGACGCAAATCAAAACGTATTTACTTCCCTTTTGAACGAATTAGGCGATCATCCCGGTCTCTATATCGGTCCATATAAGATTATGGACTTGCCGGTGATATTAATCGATAATGGCTTGCATGTTTATTCAAGCCCCGAGACGATGACCGAAGCCGGACTTTATACCGAACGCGGTCATGGACATATAGTAAGGCAATCTGACGGCGGCTCGCCGATGCTCGATCTGTCTATTACTAATTTGGTCGTATTTCAATGGATGGCAATATTAATGATATTGGCTATTTTTGGTGCTATCAGACCCAAATACAAGAAAAATCCCGATAAAGCACCTTCTGGTTTTCAAAATGCAATTGAACTCGTTGTTTTATATATTAGAGACGATGTCGTTAGACCTAATATTCCACATCTTCGCACAGCGGACAGCCTTTTGCCGTATTTTCTTGGGCTGTTTTTCTTTATATTATTGCTGAATTTGATGGGATTAATACCCGGTGGGCATACTGCAACGGGAACTATTCCTGTAACTCTTGCTTTGGCGATAACTGCGTTTTTTGTTATCAACATAACGGCGATAAAAGTATCTGGTGCAGGAGCTTGGTTTAAGCATTTGACTGGCGGCGCCCCTTGGTATTTGTGGCCCATTATGATTCCAATTGAAATAGTCGGTCTTTTCATAAAGCCTTTCGCACTTACTATACGTCTTTTTGCAAACATGTCAGCGGGACATATTATATTGTTCTCGCTTCTCGGTTTGCTATTTTTCTTTAAAAACGTATTTTTATCGCCTGCCATAGTCGGCTTTTCGATATTTATATACTTTTTGGAATTATTAGTAGCATTTTTGCAAGCATATATTTTTACAATGCTTACGGCAATATTCGTTGGGCTGGCAATTGGCGACCATGCGCCCGGCGCGCATGGCGAGGAAAGCCATGCTCATCATTGATTTATCTATTTAACTGTAAATTAATATTTCAGCAAAAAAAGAATTTTGAAACAATTTGAATTTAAATGATTTATAGAAACAGATTTTGATTTTTTTATTATAATTTCGGAGAAATAAAATGGAATTAGCACAAGCTTTTGCATATCTTGCAGCCGGTATAGGCGCCGGATTTACAGTTTTTGGAGCATCAAGCGGTATTGGTAAACTTGCAGCCGCAGCTATGGAAGCAAGCGGTCGTCAGCCAGAAGCTGCCGGAGCAATTAGAACAAGTATGATTATTGCAGCCGCGCTTATCGAGGGTATCGCATTTTTCGCTGCTATTATCTGTTTGTTGCTTGTCGTTCTTAAATAATTTTACGGCTAACGAACTTTAAGTACTTAGCAAGAGGCAAGAGAACATAAAGAAATTTTTCTTTATAGTAGGCAAAAAACAAAACTATTGTCGGGAATATGGCTTTTATCAAAGCTAATTGCCGGGCAAATTATAACATTTTATTAAATAATAATGATTGAGCGATATGGACGCATTATTAAGCATAAAACCGGGACTGATTATTTGGTCGATGATTAATTTTTTAATCTTCTTTTTGATTTTATATAAATTTGGCGCAAAGCCAATCGCTTCGGCTCTCAAATCTCGTGAAGATAAGATAAGCGGGGCTTTGGCAGCATCTATGGAGGCTAATAAAAAATCTGAAGAATTGCTCCGGCAAAGCGAAGCAAAGCTTGACCAAGCCAGAGATGAAGTTAATACAGTTATTTCCAAAGGTCGCGAGCAAGTCGAAAGTTTGCTTCGCAACGCAAGCGAGGAAGCCGATAAAATCAAGCGGGACAAAATCAGCGACGCTACTCGAGAAATTGAGAGAAGCAAAGACGCAGCCCTCAAAGAATTACGCACCGAAGTCGCCGGACTCGTCGTCAGCGCTACCGAGAAAATCTTAGATGAAAAGCTGGACAAAAACCGCGATTACAAGCTGATAGATAAGTACGTTGAAAATTTACCAATTAACTGAGTTTTGCTATGACCGAAGAACGCGTATCATCGAGATATTCTCTTGCACTTATTCAAAGCGCCCAAGAAATTAATCAAGTAGATATTGTATATCAAGATCTTGCGTTAATTCATGAATATATCGGCTTATCTAAAGACTTGCGTACTTTATTGAAAAGTCCAGTTGTTACTCATAATAACAAGCAAAAAGTTTTCGAGCAGATATTCGAAGGAAAAATCAGTGTCTTGACGCTTAAATTCCTGCATTTGCTTGCAGAAAAGCGCCGCGAAGGACTTATCGAAGATATTATAAAACAATATGAGAAAGAGTACAACACGCTTAATAAACTTGTAAAAGTCAAAATATCCAGCGCCACTGAACTTGATGAGAAAATGAAAGAAAAAATTGAAGCTAAGCTTACCCAAACTACCCAAAGAAAAGTCTTGAGTAAATATTTGATTGATAAATCTTTAAAGGGCGGAGTGAAAATTCAAATCGGCGATTGGATTTATGACGCATCTCTTTCGAGCCAGCTCGATTCGCTTTATAAGTCATTATCGGAAGGTACGAAATAGCTTTAGACGAAAATTATTTTTTGTTGGATTATGTTAAGAATCCAAAGAATTTGAATTAATTAAATAATAATATATAGGAAAGTAAAATGGCAGAAGTTCGACCGGAAGAAATCTCGGCGATATTACGTCGTCAATTATCAGGATTCGAAAAAGAAGCCGATATATACGAAGTCGGTACCGTTTTGCAAATCGGCGATGGCGTTGCTCGTGTTTATGGATTAACCAAAGTAATGGCTTCCGAACTTGTTGAATTCCCAAATGACGTTATAGGAATGGTTCTCAACTTAGAGGAAGACAATGTCGGCGTTATGCTTTTTGGCGATGATAGTAAAGTTAAGGAAGGCGATACGGTTCGCCGTACCGGAACGATAGCTTCCGTGCCTGTCGGCAGAGAATTGCTCGGGCGGGTGGTGAATCCTTTAGGTATCCCAATTGATGGCAAGGGACCAATTAACGCAACAACTTTTCTTCCGATTGAAAGAAAAGCTCCCGGCGTAATTGCTCGGCAACCTGTGAAAGAACCTCTGCAAACAGGTATCAAAGCTATTGATTCTCTTATCCCAATTGGACGTGGGCAACGTGAGTTAATCATCGGCGACCGCCAAACTGGAAAAACAACCGTTGCTTTGGATACAATTATTAATCAAAAATCTACTCATACGGCTGAAGCAGCTTCGTTGGGAATTAATCCTGTTTTTTGCATATATGTTGCTATTGGGCAAAAAGCCTCGACTGTGGCTAACGTAGTCGCTACTCTTAAAGAGCACGGTGCATTGGAATATACTATCATAGTAGCTGCCAATGCCTCGGATCCGGCGCCTTTGCAATTCGTTGCACCATATTGCGGCTGCTCTATGGGCGAATATTTCCGCGACAACGGGCAGCACGCTCTGATTGTCTATGATGATTTGAGCAAGCAAGCCGCCGCTTACAGACAAGTCTCTTTACTTTTGCGCCGTCCACCGGGACGCGAGGCTTATCCGGGCGATATTTTCTATTTGCACAGTCGCTTGCTCGAGCGCGCCGCTAAATTCTCTGAAAAATACGGCAGCGGCTCACTTACGGCTTTGCCAGTTATCGAAACTCAAGCTAATGACGTTTCGGCGTATATCCCGACGAACGTGATTTCTATTACCGATGGACAAATTTATTTGGAGCCCAGCTTGTTCAATGCTGGCGTAAGACCTGCTCTAAATATCGGTATTTCTGTTTCTCGCGTAGGCGGTAGCGCTCAGATTAAAGCTATGAAAAAAATCGCAGGACCGCTGAAAGTCGAGCTTGCGATGTTCCGTGAACTTGAATCTTTTGCTCGTTTTGGATCGGATTTGGATAAGGATACATTAGCCAAACTTACTCGCGGCTCCCGATTGACAGAAATTCTAAAGCAGCCGCAATTTAATCCAATCCCAGTTGAAAAGCAAATTGCGCTTATATATTTGGCTACCAGCGGACGTTTGGACGATATTCCGATGGCAAGTTTGAAACGCCTTGAAAAAGAATTCGATGAGTTTATGGATAACAGATTCCCTAATATATTGGTGGACATCAAAACCAAAAAGGAATTGACAGAAGATATTACGAATGAACTAAACAAAGCGGTAGATGAGTTTATTTTAAATTTCAAAAAGTCAATAAAATGATATTAATCACAGGTGGCGCCGGTTTCATTGGATCATGTCTTATCAAAAGGCTGAACGACGAAGGCGTAAGAGACATTATCGTTGTCGATAACTTAGGTCAAGGCAATAAATGGAAAAATTTAAACGGGAAATATTTCGATACATATATCGATAAAAATGACCTGTTTGACTTTTTGGATGCCGATGATTTAATGGATATTGACGCCATAGTTCACTTAGGTGCTTGCTCGGATACAACCGAGACAAACGCAAGCTATCTGATGGAGAATAATTATAAATTCACCCAAAATCTATGTGAATTTGCATTGGATAATGAAATAAGATTCGTCTATGCTTCGAGCGCTGCAACTTATGGCGATGGTTCGCATGGTTATTCTGATTATGAATTCGACAGCTTGAAACCGCTTAATTGCTATGGATTTACGAAGCATTCTTTTGACCTTTGGGTGAAAGAGAATTTGCTGGATAAAGAAATCATTGGGCTCAAATTTTTCAATGTATTTGGGCCCAACGAATACCACAAAGGGCACATGGTTAGTATGGCTTACCAAGCTTTTAATCAAATTAAAGATACAGGCAAGGTCAAGTTGTTTAAATCGAAAAATCCCAAGTATGCCGACGGTGAGCAGCGGCGGGATTTCCTTTACGTCAAAGATTGCGTGGAAATTATTTATAAAATGCTTTTGAATGACAAAATCTCAGGCATATTCAATATCGGGACAGGCAAATCACATACGTGGAATGAATTGGCTGGTGCCGCATTCAAGGCGATGAAACGCCAGCCGATAATTGAATATATTGACATGCCGGAAAGCTTGGTAAATCAATACCAATACTTTACCGAAGCTGAGACGAAAAAATTACTGAAAGTTTTACCTGATATTAAATTCCGTTCGCTGGAGGAATCAGTAGAGGATTACATCCAAAACCACCTCGAAAAGGAAGAAATATACTATTAAGCCCAATATGAGGAAATAATGGCAACTTTAAGAGATATTCGCCAAAGAATTGCTTCGGTGAAAAATATTGCAAAAATAACTTCTGCTATGAAAATGGTTTCGGCATCCCAGATGAAACGAGCGCAAAAAGCCGTTGAATCCGCCCGTCCGTATTTTTCAAAAATGGAAGAAATGGTCTCCTCACTTATTGCTCAAGCAGGAGATGATTATTCGCATCCTTTGGCGATAAAGCGCTCGGACGAAGTTAAAAATATAGCGATAATTGTCATCGGCTCCGATAGAGGACTTTGCGGCGGGTTTAATACAAATTTGTTTAAATCTCTTACAATTGAAATACAAGACATATTAACGAAAGAATTTCCAGCTGCCAACTACCAAATTATTCCGGTAGGAAAAAAGCCCACAGGATTTTATAAAAGATCGAACTTTACCAGATTAAACGAGTACCCGGGTATTTTCGCCAGTCTTGATTTCAAAAATGCACAGGATATAGTAGCTACGGTTTCTGAGAAATTTATGGTGGGGGAGATAGACAGAGTCTATGTATATTATAATAAATTTGTTAATATCATCCGTCAAATACCAACCATACATCAACTTTTGCCGATAGAACCGGTTAAAGCGGACTTAGAAAAAGCGACACTCGTGGACTACATTTACGAGCCCTCTCAAACTGCAATTTTAGATGTACTTTTGCCAAAATTAGTAGATATAATCCTTTGGCGATCATTGCTCGAATCGGCGGCAGCTGAGCAAGCCTCTCGAATGATGGCAATGGATAAAGCAACGACAAATGCACGCGACCTAATCCGCTCGCTGGACTTGCAATATAACAAAGCCAGACAATCGGCTATAACCACCGAAATGCTCGAAATAGTAAGTGGCGCTGAAGCTCTTCGGAGTGCGTAAAAGCTTGTAATTCTTTTTCTTTCCCAGATGTGCCACACTTTGAAGGCATTAGGCATCCTCGGCGGACGCAAAGGAAGTATTCAGCGTTCTCTTGGCAGATTACAATGAATATTATAATCAGATAAAGGGATTTCTTAAATCGCACAGAATCAGGCAAAGTGAGAAAGTTATATACCGCGATTTGCTTTTTGGAAAAGATTAAAGGCATCCTGCTATTCCACAATTACCACTGAGGGAATGGAGAAGGGATAGGGATTGAAGCGATTGAACATCGCACTTTGATAGTACAAATTGAATTTATCTGCTCCAGAGCTTTGTGAATTGGGATAATAGCCAAACATAAACTGCATATTCGGAAATATTAAATGCTCATTTTTTATTCTTAACCCAAAGCCATAGCCCTGATAGAGTTTACTTGTTAATAAATAGCTGTTATTGAGCGCAATTAATCCCAAATCGGCGAATGTAATAACTGCAAACTTGAAACCAAGCACTTTAATCGGAACAAAGAAATTTGCTTCGTAATTCACTAAAAGCTTTTTGTTGCCAACTAATTCGGCGTCTGAAAAACCCCTTATGCCGTTTTCATTGTTAATATTCAACACATCCAAAAGCCTTGCCGGATCGTAGTTGTACGACAATCGACCACCTATATAATGCCGCCATTTCCACCTGCCGGAAACGTAAAGCCTGGAGAAATACATAGTTTCGAGAAATGTTGATAAATTCTGCCATTGGTTATTTTTGAGAAATGAACCAATTTGCAATTTATTATATAGATAACTCTCATCGTTCATGAGGAAGCTGTAACCAAATTTCAGCCCAAGATAAGGACTGTCCGACGTTTGCCCTTTTTTGTATCCAACAAGCAATTCACCAGTTTTGACCAGCGGAACGTCCTCGGTTTTGCCCAATCCGAAAATATATTGATCTTGATGGTATTCGACGTCGGAGTAACCAATTCGAGCCAAGAAGAAAATGTTATCCTGAAAAAGCTTCGTAGTGTCATGTTTGGGCTTTAAGCTGTAAGAGGTTTGAGTAACTCTTCCGGCAATGTTGAAGTTATTTTGTTTATTCTCAGTTTTATCACCGGGAAAAACGTTAAAAGCATAGCCAAGCCAATAATCTTGACTGCTATATCGTGCGAATTTACCAGTGAAGATGGAGTCGATAAAGCGTTTATTATGCCAAAGCTGCCCAACCCCGCCACCCCAATTGATAACTGGAGAAATAAAATCTCGGCTGACCTTAAGCCCGTATTCCTGATTATTTTGATCGGATTCGTAATAAAGATCCGATGATATAAATGTATTGCCGATATTATTCACTAAATAGCTGCCGTCCCAATCCCACCCATTTATAAATTTTTTATCGACTTTCAATCCGACGTCAAATTCGTTGCCGAAACCGAGAAAGTTTAAATCGCTAAATGAAACAGCGCCAGATTTTTTGCTCATGTTCAGCGAAGCTCCGCCGTTTATTGTCCAAATATTTTGCACAAAAACCATAATATCGATGCTGTCGGAATTATTCGATATTTTTTGTGGAATTATTCTAACATCGTAAATATACGGTGATAGGCGTATTATTCTCTCGCTTTCTTGGATATAATATGGTATGAACACATCGCCTTCGCTAAAAATCAGCATATTCTTTATCAGCCACCCCTTTGTGTCCATGTGGACGGAATTCCCGGCGTCTTCGATCCAAGTACGTTCGGAATCTAAGGGATTATATACAGAGCCGCCGAAAACATCAACTACACTAACATCAATTTGCCTGATGATTTTGCCCGTATATTGCTTTATGAGTTTTCTGTCTGGATCACGAGCAGTTTTTCCGGATTTGGTTTCATCTTCTTCTTTTAGAATGGACTTCACAATTTTGGAAAAGAAGCTATCCTTTTTCGAATATTCTTTTACTTCTTCGATTACTTTACTTGTATCAGCCGGTGGGTCGTTTTTAGCTTGGGCGTTAATTTGCAAAGAATTGGCAATCATTAAGATAAATATCAATACACCAAATATAATTGATTTGGTAAAGCTCCTCATTACTACGTAAAGTTTCGAGCTGATTTGTTTTATCGTAATTTCATTAAACATTTATTTTTAATTGGTAAAAAAATGGAATATGCAATACTTAATCTCTTGTGCAATATCTGCAGTAGATTTCGCTATGCTTGGCAACTTTACCCAGCGAAGAAGAATTGGCTTTCTTAGATGGGGCTGTCTCATAAGTCAGCTGACGTGCTTTTAAGACTGGCACGCATGTTCAAATAACCTTGTGATGATACTTACATCTTTAAACACCCCCCGGCCCCCACTTACAAGAGGGGGAGAAAGAAAC
>JBBRJR010000101.1:0-8546 GCA_038218865.1 Kapaibacterium sp. (SeqCode)
TTTTTTTTGCATCAATAAGTCGTTTTGTACGCATCGTGGCTTGCGCTGCAACGTAATCGACAGGCAATAAATCATCATAGCTGCGACAGGAATCGGAATAACCATCCTCGTACAAGTTATCGTCCGAGCCGGCTTGCAGCCCGATACCATAGCTTGAGTTTGAACGTCTGTAATTTTTGGAAAATCCATTACTGTTAGCTAAAAAATATGTGCCGGCATAATTTGAAAAGCTAGCGCCAGATGATCTTTTTATCTTTTTATCGCTAAGACAAATTTTCTCCAATTCAATTATTTTTTTTATCTTTACTTCTGGAGCTATGCCTTCGGCTGTGGAATTGTAAAGTTTCATTTTCTCTATATCAAAATCAATGTTTGATGTTTGTGGCAGCGAAGAAAACATATCTTCCGACAAATACTTAGCTCTATCTATTGATGATTTGATTAATCCAACTAAAGTAAGAGAAGATAAATCGCTTGTGCTTGCTGTGGCGACTTTATTGCCTACGATTACTTTTAGGCTTAAAGAAGTTGTGCCGGCGGAGAAAAGCTGTTCGACTTCTCCTTCACGGCAATCAACTGAAAATTTTGTGCCGTCGCTGATAGCTACTTGAGCTTGAGTGGCTCCGCTTTTGAGTGCTTTTTCTACAATTTGTTCTGCCAAATCTTGATAGTTTATTTTCATTACGCTATTCCTCCTACTGTCATTCGATTAATTCTCATTGTCGGCGTGCCGCAAGTTACGGGAACGGATTGTCCGTCTTTGCCACATGTACCCAAAAAGAAGCCCATGTCGTTGCCGACCATGTCTATTTCGTGTAAAATATCTGTATTGGTACCAATTAATGTAGCATTTTTCACTGGTTGAGTCAGCTTGCCGTTTTCAATTAAATAGCCTAAATTTACTGAGAATGTGAATTTCCCTGTACCTGAAACCATACCGCCTTGGTAGGATATAGCATAGAAGCCTTTTTTGACGGAACTAATAATTTCCTCAGGATCGGACTTGCCGGGAGCTAATATTGTGTTATTCATTCGGGGGATAGGCGGATTCATATAGGATTGCCTTCTGCCGTGCCCGTTGGCTTTAAGTTTTAATTTTTCGGCGGAAATTCTGTCGTTTAAAAATCCGACTAACTTTCCTTTCTCTATAAGCATTACATTTTCTGTTTCGATACCTTCGTCATCAATATTGAGTGAGCCTCTTAAGTTTTTCAGCGTAGCATCGTCGTAAATAGTTACCAGAGGAGTAGCCACTTGCTCGCCAAGTTTATCCCACATTACAGAAGTTTTTTTCCAAGCAGCGTCTCCTTCTAATGGATGACCGACTGCTTCGTGAATCATAACGCCAGATTCGTCCTTGCTCAATACGATTTGCATCTCGCCGGCGGGAGCGTCTTTGGCTTTAAGCAATGTAAGTGCTTCTTGAGCTGCCTGCTCGCCGATTTGCTTAGGAGTAGCTTCATTCTGATAAAAATCCATATTGATACGTCCGCCGGCATTGCCTCTGCCTGTGTTTCTTGTTTTGCCGTCAGTGGCGGTTGCCGAAACAGTAAAACGCACCTGAGGGCGAACGTCGGAAATAATAAGTCCTTCGCTGTTGATAATTGTAATATATTGTATCTCATCAGCTAAACTCGAGCTTACTTTAGTAATCTTGGAGTCGAAAGATAAAGCTGCTTCATATCCTTTTCTAACAAGTTCGATTTTGGGCTCGAGATTAATCATACTGACGGGATTGGAGGAAGAGTAGCAATTTTTTGTAAATTCTTTTACTTTTAGATTGACGATTTCGATGTTTTTAGTAGAATCAGCTATCGCTGCCGCCGCCAAAGCCGCTTCTTTAATCTTTTCAAAACTTAGGTCGTTAGTATAGCCATAACCGAATTTGCTGCCTTTTATAACGCGATAGCCGACGCCCAATGAAATACTTTCGGAAGCATTTTTTAGTATATCTTCTTCCATCAATACGCTGTTAGAAATCTTATATTCAAAGAACATTTCGGAAAAATCTCCGCCTTTGGACAAACCGAAAGCGAGGAGTTTTTGTAAGTCTTCTTTGCCAAAGCCGAAATTATTTTTCAGCATAATTTCTCCGGCGGAAGAATTAGGATTTGCCATGAGTTCTTTAAGCCATAAATTCGATGTCATAACCGCTCCTAATCCGACGCCGCATTTTTTAATGAAATTTCTTCGTGATTTTGTTTGCATAGTTATATATTTATTTTAATATAAAAAAAATTACAATTGAAAAAAAATTATTGATAAACCTGTACGCAATTGGTTTTGTTGGAAGCAATGCTCAAGACCTTGCTGCAATTCTCTAAAATGAGGTTAATATCATCATTATAAGAAACTTGAGCGATGCCCATGCTTAATGTGATGGTAAACCGTCTATTATCTACTTCCATAACAGATATAGCCGAGGAATTCCTTATTCGTTCTGCCCATATTTTAGCCTTTTCTATGCTCTGACCAATCAGCAGCACAGCGTAAACGCTTGCATCTACCTTACCGAAAATATCGTATTCGTGGAGTTGTTTGTTAATCAGGTTAATGCAATGCGAATTAATATTATCTTGATTATCTTCGGATTCGAAAGCAGAATATTTATCGATAGATACTAAGCAAAGCGTAGCAGGGGATTTGAAATCGCGGACGCGTGCTATTTCTTCTTGCAAGCGATGGAAAAATGCGATGCCGTTCAAAAGCCCAGTCTCCGGATCAGAAAGGCTACCGGTTTGTATCATTTTGATTAGATTTAACTTCTCAATATTTTGTCCCGCGCTTTCAGCAAGTTTTTGAAGTATATCGGTGTCGATGTTATTCAACGCAGAGTTGCTTGTTCCCTCTAAAAATATAGCACCAAAGGTATTGATTTGCGTACGAATAGGCACGGCGATAAAATATCCGCCAAGCAATGGCGACTCTTTAGGATTAACTCTAATTCTGCCTGATTCAAAAGGAACTTCAATAATTGGATTTGAATTAATAATTGCAGAGCCAAGCATTGTATTCGACAAATCGACAGGCTGGCTGTTGAAAAAGCGTGGGGAGTCAATAGTTGAATTAATTGCTAAGACAAACCATCCGTTTTTTGTTTCATCGAAAAGGCAGGCGCCTACTGTTTGAATTTCAAACATTTCGGATACTGTATCGACTAATGTTTTTGCTATGCCGACAATATTACCGTCGTTTTCGTCAGAAATTTTAGTGAATTTTTCCATCGCTTTGAGCGTTTTTTCGGCTTGAAGTAAATCATATTTTTCAGTATAGCTTTGTATCAGCCCCGAAATAAGTTTCGAGAAATGACCTAAAAAGCTAACTGTCGAAGCGTCGTAAGCATTTTTTTCATTAGTATCGCAAGTGATAATACCCATCACTTCTTTTTCATAAAATATTGGCAGCCCGATAAAAGAACTCGTGCCTGTAGCTTGTTTGTAGTAGGGGATAAGCTCCAATTCCGCTGAGGGATTTATCTCAGTTAAAATTTCAGGCTTGCCGTTGCCAATTATTTGGCTTACTACGTCGTTGCCCATCGGTATTTTAATATTATCAGTTATAGCATCAGGAACGCTGGTAATGTAAGACTCTAATATAAGGTTCTTCTGCTCGGCATTAACCAAAATAAGTGATACAGTGCGGGTTTTGATTACAGAGCGGATAATTAGTAAAGCTCTGGAAACAAAAAACTCAAATTCCTTCCTTGGCTCCAAGCTGATATTTGGCTCGTCTTCCATCAAAAGAGAAAAAGGAACTTCCATTTGTTTCTTTTTGTAAGGAGTTTTTTCAGATTCCAATTCTTGTAGAATTTCTCCTAACGGCTCTTGAATATTCTCTGCCGGAATTTCTTGAATGTTCTCTGTAGTTATATCATTATTAAAGACTTCGCCGCCTTGATGAGAATTATCTGTCAAAGGCTCATCAACATTTATTTCTGGTGAAATATCGTTTGTTATTTCTAATGATGGACTACTATCTTGCGTTCGATTATTGATATCCATTTCAGCCGATAAAATCGGTTCCGGACTTGATTCGATAATCTGGTAATCGGAAATAGCTTGTGCCGCTTCTACTGGATCAATCATAGTTCCGATGAAAGGCTCATGAATTAAAGAATCAGTTATGATCGTCGGATTATCAGTTTTCAAGTTATTTTCTTGGTTATCTGAAATCACAGGAGCAGGCTCTTCTTGAATAGTTTCAAAAATTGCTTGTTTGTCCTCAATTGGAGTTTCAAATCTTGTTTTTTCACTTGCGACATTATTTAGAATGTTTTGAGCTGCATCTTGTTGCTCTTGATTTTCTGCGCCATCGTTATTCATATTGTCTGAGCTTGCTTCAAACTGGCTCTCGCTAACAGTTTCGGGAGTTGCCGTATGAATCGAATTCTCCAAACTTTTTTCTTCATTGAAAATTATACTATCTTTGACAGGTTCTGAGTCAGGTTTTTTCAAATGCTTGCCATCGGAAAAATTAACAGAGTGGACAGGTACCGCTTCAGGGTTTTCTTTTTTGATTTCATTTTTGATGCTCTGAACTTTTTCATTATTTAAAGCTATGCTTTCAGTCAGGATGCTGTCTTCGGATTTGATTGCAGCCACGCGAGAGGATTTGCTAACAATACGAAAGCCTTCGTCTGCACCCATAGTAGCTATAGTATCTTGGTCTAATCCGGCGGCAGAACCAAAAGAATCATCGAAATTTTCGACTGTCTGCCTTTTAGCTGCCGAGTCTTTTACGACCGTCATTTTAAAATCATAGGGCTGTTGCGGTAGGTTGAACTTGTTGGATTCGACAACCTCAGAAAGGCGCTGCGACACAAGCATGACAAGTGCCAAAGTGCCTAAAATAGAGACACTGACGCCAATCAATTTATATGCGATACCGTTTATAAATACAGCAATTACTATTCCGATAACTATTACGAAAAGTGCAAGAATATCTCCCGGTTGAAAGATATCCCCAAATTTCAGTTTCTTTCCCATTTTATCTCAGCTAATTTGTAAGAGTTTTTCGATGACACTACTTTATGATAATAATAAAAGTTACAATGCAATCAACCATTGCACTTGCAAAATAATTATTTTATTGCTATAAAAAAAATTAAAAATTAATTATTTACTATTTATTTTCAAATTTTTTGGCTTCTTCCCAAAAAACATCCATTTCGGATAGCGTCATTTCGTCCAATCTATTGCCTTGCTCTTTGGCTTTTTGCTCGATGTACTCAAATCTTCGAGTGAATTTTCGATTGCAGTACTGCAAAGCAGACTCCGGAACAATGTCTTCAAAACGGGCTGCGTTCACCAAAGCGAAAAGAAAATCACCGAATTCTTCGAATGTTTTTTCTTTGTCTTGGCGTGCGAGTTCAACTTTTAGTTCCTCGAATTCTTCCTCAACCTTAGCCCAAACATCTTCCTTTTTATCCCAATCAAAACCGACACGTGCAGCTTTATGCTGAATCCTCTCGGCTCGCAAAAGCGCTGGCATAGCTTGCGGAACGCCTTCTAATGCTGATTTTTTGCCTTCCTTTTTCTTTAACTTTTCCCAGTTTTCGAGGACTTCTTTTTCTCCTGAAACTATTTGATCTCCGAAAACGTGGGGATGACGATTCACCATTTTTTGTGATATATTATTAATCACATCAATCATCGAGAACGCACCACGCTCTTCGGCAATCACTGAGTGCATTACAATATGTAGCAATATATCGCCTAATTCTTTGGCAAATTCTTTGTCATCATTTGTTTGGACGGCATCTAAAGCTTCATAAGCTTCTTCGATTAGAAGATGAGAAATCGAAAGATTAGTCTGTGAGCTGTCCCAAGGGCAATCTTTACGTAATAGTTTAACAATGTCGATAAAGGCGCCAAAAGTTTCGAGAGTATTTGTCGGATCGCTTGGTTTTGGCACCTTGTTATTTTTTTGATTCATTATAAGTCAGCTTAGCTCTCTTTTGTGGAATTGTCAGGCTTTGCCTTTTCGTCAGGAGCGTCCGTTAATATTGGTTCTTCTGCTTTCTCAGGGAACCTTTCGAGAACCTTATCAATTATGCCATAGTCGAGAGCTTCTTGTGGGGTCATGTAATAATCCCTGTCAGCGTCTTTTTTAATTTTTTCAGGATCTTTGCCAGTATGTTTGGCTATTATAGTATAAAGATTATCTCTCATTCGCAGGATTTCGCGTGTGTAAATTTCAATATCGGCGGATTGTCCTTGTGTGCCGCCAGAGGGCTGGTGCATTAATATTCTCGAATTGGGCAAAGCAAAACGCTTGCCTGGCGTGCCTGCACAAAGTAAAACTTGCGCCATCGAAGCGCACATACCTATGGCAATAGTAGAAATATCAGGTTTAATAAATTGCATAGTGTCGTAAATTGCTAAGCCAGCACTAACGCTGCCGCCGGGTGAATTAATATAAAGGTTTATTTCTTTTTTCGGATCCTCGCTGGCGCAAAAAAGTAATTGGGCGATAACCACACTTGCCATGTAATCGTCTATTTGTCCACCTAAAAATATAATACGATCTTTGAGTAATCTTGAATAAATATCATAGGAGCGCTCGCCACGGCTCGTTTGTTCAACAACCATTGGGATTAATTGATTCTGCATTTTGTTCTTCCAATTTATGAAAAATTTGTATTTTTTTTGTAAAAGCTATTAACGTTTAAAATGAAAAACAATTTCATTGCATAAGAGGTAAAAGCACATAAAATGTTGTTCCTTTTCCTAATTCGCTCTCGACCCATATCTTTCCATTGTGGGCTGAAACAAAATCCTTACACAAAAGTAATCCGAATCCCGAGCTTGGTTCGTTTTCAGTACCTAAAAAAGAAACTTTTTGTCCTATGTCGAATAATTTTGATTGTGTAGCTGTGTCCATTCCCATTCCGGTGTCGCTAATTGAGATTAGCGCAGAAGTGCCTTGTTCTTCTAAAACAATTTGTACAGTTCCGCCCCGATAAGTAAATTTAAGTGCATTGACAAGTATATTTCGCAAGACTGCATTCAACATTTGTACATCAGCAGCAATGTAAATATCTTCGGCTGCGGAGAACTCAAGATTGATTTTCTTTTGTTTGTAGGAGGCTCCAAGTAAATCAATATTATTTTTTATCATAAAAGAAAGCGAAATAAAATGAGGATTAAATTGGGTTGAACCGCGTTGCATTTTCGCCCATTCGAGCAAATTTTCCAGCAATGTGTAAATATTTTTAGCCGAATGATTTATCGAATCGGCATAGCTTTGCAAGTCCTCGCGAGAAAGCTCATTCAGCTGAGTAGAAAATATTTGCGTTATTCCGAGGAAAGATGAAAGCGGACTTTTTAGATCGTGAGCAATGATTGAAAAAAATCTATCCTTTTGCTCATTGATTATTTTTAGTTTTTCAGAAGTTTCGACAAGAGCAGATTCTATTTTTTTTCTATCGGTAATATCGCGAGCAATTAAAACTAATCCGTCCCTGTCGCTGTCATCGTAAAATATTGGTACTTTTATGATATCAAATGTTTTAATTGTGCCGTCCGGCAAAAGCACAGTTTGATCCTCGCGGAGCATGCTTGCCTTTTTCCATGTTTCTTTGTCGGTGATGTCTCCATTAGTGAAAATATGAGCGAAATCAGAGCTTTCGAGCGCTAATTCCAATCCTGTTTTCCCTATGTAGTCTATGTCTTTTAATTTGTAAAAGTCTAACATATTGTCATTTGCTTCTATCCAGCGCCCTTGCGCATCTTTAAAGCAAATCAAATCAGGAATTGTGTTAATCAACGTCCTGAGTTTAGTTTCTTTTTCTCTTAGGGCGATTTCAGTTAGTTTTTTTTCGGTTATATCAATTACTACTACAGCAAAATAGAATTTTTCTGGACAATAAGCTACCACGTCGTAATATCTTTCCAGTGGCATCGAATAATTTGTCAACGAAATAGTCTCTCCCGTCAAGGCTACTTTTCCGTATGCTTCTATCCAATAATACTCGAGTTCCGGTAATATCTCGAGCACTCTTTTGCCAATAATATCGGATTTTTTCAAACCGGTTACTTTTTCATAACTCGAATTGACGTCCAAGAAAATATAATCAATAGGATTGCCGTCCTCGTCCACAATAATCTTATGGAAAGCAAGCCCTTGCTCCATTGTTTCTAATAAATTCCTGTATTTTGCTTCGCTTTGGATTACCTTTTCTTCTGCCAATTTAATCTGAGTGATGTCTTCGATAGTTCCTTCAAAATAAATTATGCCGTTGGCATCGATAATCTTTTTTTCAGTGTCCCGGACTTTTATTATCTCTTGATTTTTTTTGATAATATCATATTCATCTACTATAATCCCGCTGTAACCATATTTGGATTTCTGTATTTTGCGAATTTCACGAACAACGTAGAAATTATCGGCATTGAACTTTTGAAGCTCTTCCAAACTTTCGCAGCCTAACAAATTAATTAGTGTTTTATTTGCATAAAGAATTCTACCGTCGAGAGTTGTTTTGTAAATACCCAAAGGCAAATCGTTCAAGGATAAAGACATTTGCGGTAAATCTTTGTTTTTTA
>JBBRJR010000102.1:0-8350 GCA_038218865.1 Kapaibacterium sp. (SeqCode)
GGCGGCAGGCAATGGATTTAGGCGCAGATGACTTTTTGATTAAGCCGTTCACACTTGACCAGCTGTTTGATTCAATTAATGCACGATTGAAGAAAAAGTCTTTTCTTGAAGTTGCATCTAACGAGAAAATTAAAGAGTTCAGCTTGAACATTGCCTCGAGCATCCCTCATGAATTGCGAACTCCGCTTAATGGTATCTTGGCTTCTGCACAATTTTTGAATGACTACGCCGATACCATAGAGCCGCTGAGCTTGAACGAAATATATTCCACTCTGCTGAGTTCCGCTAAACGTTTGGAGTCATTAATTTACAAGTATTCCTTATTTGTCGAAACAGAATTAATTTTGCTCGATGACGAAAGAAAAAGCTTTGCCAAGAAAAGCCATACTAATATTGATTCAAAATTTATCAATGAAGTGTTTAATGTTTTGCCGAAAGCATCACTACGACGTCAGGATATTGTCTCGAATATAATTGAAGCCGAGGTTCAAATTTATTCCACTCACTTGTTTTCAATGATTAAGGAAATATTAGACAATTCTTTGAAATTCTCTGACATCGGTACAACGATTAAAATCTCGGGATTTATCGATAACTCGTTTTATCGTTTAGAATTTGAAGACAAAGGCATCGGAATGACAAATGATGAGATAAACCAGATTGGGATTATGAAACAATTCGGGCGACAAGAAATAGAGCAACAAGGCATGGGGCTGGGCTTATCTATCGTAATGCGGCTTATTTCAATTTATGGTAATCAAATAAAAATTAATAGCGAAAAGGGCGAATTCACTAAAATTATTATCGATTTGCCTTTATCAAAAGTAATTTAAGCAGAGTGAAATTAGAATTATGGACAAACAACTAAAAGATGTTATAAATGAAAAAGTTGAGCTTATATTTGAAAAAATAGTTCAACACAGGCGACAATTTCATTCAAATCCCGAACTTTCCTGCTGCGAGTATGAAACCGCAGATTATATAACTGAAACCCTGAATAATCTTGGAATAAAAAACTCTCGTCCGACAAAAACAAGCGTAGTGGGCATTATCGGCGAAGGACTTCCATGCGTTGGCCTGCGAGCCGATATTGATGCTTTGCCTATCGAAGAAGAAACTGGATTACCTTATGCTTCTTTGAACAAGGGCGTAATGCATGCTTGCGGGCATGATTTGCATACGGCTATGCTTTTGGGTGCAGCAGAAGTTTTGATGTCCATTAAAAATGAAATTAAGGGAACGATAAAATTAATATTTCAGCATTCTGAGGAATTACTGCCCGGTGGGGCGATTGAAATGATTCGTAATGGTGTACTAAGCAACCCTGAGCCGCAGTATATTTTTGGGCAGCATATTGATCCGTTTTCGCCAGTAGGCAATCTTTACTTTGCTCCGGGACCTGTAATGGCATCGAGCGACGAGATTTACTGGACGATGCGTGGCAAAGGCTCGCACGCCGCACAGCCACATTTGGGGCAAGACCCGATAATGGCTGCTGCCGAATTAATCAGGCATTATCCGGCGATGCTTGTCAAACACACAAATCCGCTTAAACCAGTAGTCCTTTCTGTTACCTCTGTTCACGGCGGCTCGGCGACCAATATTTTTCCAGATGAAGTGAAAATGCAAGGCACTTTGCGTACATTTGACGATCATATTCGAGAGGATTTGCATAAATTAATCATAGAGCAATCAAAGGTAATTTGTTCTAATTTTGGCGTCGAATGCGAAATAATAAAAAAAAAAGGCTATCCGCCACTTGTAAATGATAATGATTTGGCTCGTCAAGCCAAAAATTTTGCAGCTGATTATCTTGGAAATGAATTTGTTCACGAATTTGAGCCAAAGATGTGGGCAGAGGACTTTGCGTATTTTGCCAAAGAAAAGCCTTCTGTCTTTTGGTTTTTGGGTGCAAAGGAAAGTTGTAGCGAAGGTGTGCCGCTGCATAATTCAATATTAAATCCTTCGGAAAAAGCACTTTTTGCAGGGACGGGGTTTCTGGCTTATATTGCCGTTGAATCCATATCACTTTTAAATGACAATGTTAAAGATTAAATATTAAAAATACTTCAATTGTTAATTTGTTATGTTTAAAATAAATTAGAGAAGATGATGAACAATAACGAGCAAATTTCTACGCGAGCCAAAGGAAATATTGGCGAAGATGCCGCCACTGAATTCCTTGTCCAAAATGGCTATAAAATACTAAAGCGGAATTTCAATTTCGGCAAAAGCGGCGAAATCGACATAATTGCTTTGGACGGAAATATCATCGTATTCGTTGAAGTGAAGACTCGCTCAAAAAACAGTCCCTACGGTGATGCTCTTTTTTCGATAACGCCCCAAAAGCAAAAGCACATACGCAAAGCGGCGGAAGGATATTTATATGTAAATAAAATGATTGACCGAGATTGCCGTATTGACGTTATTACAATTGAAACAGACAGCGGTAAAAATAAAATCGAACATTTAACTAACGTAATGTAATTACACGAATAAAGGAGGTGATGCCACGTGGGACCGGATAAACCGAAGTACACACCAGAACAAATTTTGATAAATGGTCGGGCGGGTGGGGAGTTCTTGTTTTGTGTGCAAAGCAATTATCATTTTATTAAAGCAAAGTAAACAATACTTTTGTCAAGAAAGGAAAATTTATTACTTTTGTATGTTATATTTGAACTAAACGAAGAGTATTATGCTGACACGATACGGTACGGACAATATTATAGTAATGATTGCCATTGGTTTGGCATTTCTGTTGAGTTATTTTTATTCACCTAAATTATGGATGTGGCTTCCACTGTCTATTTTGGGTTTTGTGCTCATATTATTTGCATTGTGGTTTTTCAGGGATCCGGATCGCACTATCCCGCAAGAAGCCGTAAACGATACTTCTATTGTACTTGCTCCGGCTGATGGCAAAATAGTTGAAATAATCGAAGAATACGAGCCACACTATGTTCAGGATAAAGTACGCCGCATAAGTATATTCCTTTCTCCACTTGATGTTCACGTCAACCGATCGCCTTTTACAGGCAAAGTGGAGTTTTACAATTACAATCCTGGAAAATATCTTATTGCTTATCATCCGAAATCGTCGGAATTAAATGAACAATCCCGTATTGGAGTAATGACGGAGAACGGCAAAGTCCTTTTTAAGCAAATAGTAGGGATAGTTGCACGTCGTTTGGTTTGTGAATTGAAGGTAGGCGATGAAGTCAAATCAGGCGAGAAATTCGGCATGATGAAATTCGGCTCGCGTATGGATATTATGCTTCCTTTAAGCGCTGAAATATTCATTAAAATTGGCGATAAAGTAGTAGCCGGCGAAACAATAATTGCAAAAATGAAATAAAATGAAAAAGAGAATAACTCGCTCAGTAGTCCCAAATTTGCTCACACTCGGAAATTTATTTTCGGGTTTTACTGCTATAATTTATATAGCAGATGGGGACTTTTTCCGTGGAGCAATGTTCATTCTTTTGGCTGCCATTTTCGATATGCTCGATGGCGTAACTGCTCGACTTATCAATGCAGCGAGTGAATTGGGAGCTGAATTGGACTCTCTTTGCGATGCGGTTTCTTTCGGAGTTGCTCCTGCTTTTATGCTGTATAAAATTTATTTCTATCAATTTGGCGAGTACGGTATTTTGTTCGCCTCATTGCCGGCATTGGCAGGCGTTTTAAGGCTTGCTCGATTTAATGTTTTGCTATCGACTTTTGAAGATAAATTATACTTCCGCGGTATGCCTATACCTGCGGCTGCCCTGACAATAGTTTCCTATATTATATTTTTACATAATAGCGTTTGGATTGCAGAATTTTACAAATATATTATTCTATTTTCTATTATCGTAATTGTTCCGCTTGCTATGATTTCTAATGTGAAATTCGATAATTTACCACGTCCTACCAAGCGTTCCTTCCAAGAAAGACCTTTTGTGTTCTTAATATTTTTTGCTGCTATTTTTGGTTCAGTTTTGTCGCGTGGGCAGCTTATTTTTCCTTTTATGGTGTTTTATATTGCGACAAGTTCCATCCGACATTTCCTTAAATGGTTAAAACAAAAACATATACCATTAGATGATTTTGATGAAAATATAGAAGAAGAGGATTGATATGAATAATTGATTCTATGTTTTATTTTTTGCTCTTTACTTCGATATTATGAAAAAAATACATCTTATAAATATAGGCTGCAAAGTTAATTTTGCTGAGACTTCGCATTTAAAACAGATTTTTTCCTCACGTGGATACGAAATATCCGATACTCCGGCGAGTTCGGATATTGTGCTAATTAACACTTGCTCCGTAACCAATAAAGCCGATGCTGATTCACGGGCTGCTATACGTCGAGCAAGGCGGCTGGCACCCAATTCTTTTATTGGCGTCTTGGGCTGCTTTGCGCAGTTAAAAGCTGATGAAATAAAAGAAATGCCCGAAGTAAATGGGGTTTTTGGAATAAACGAAAAATTTATGATTCCAGATATTTTAGAAGAAAATTTGGGCGAAAATCCGAAAATTCATAGAGTTTCTGACTTAAGCGAGCTGCATTTCGACCCTGCGTTTTCATCCGATGAAGAGAGCCGCTCGCGGGGATTTCTGAAAATTCAGGACGGCTGCGATTATAATTGTTCATATTGCACTATACCGCAAGCCCGCGGCTACTCTCGCTCAATTGACTTTTTAGAATTGCAGGACAATTTGTCTCTTCTTGAAAAAAGTGACTACAAGGAAATTGTAATTAGCGGAATTAATTTGGGAGAATACGAAAGCCAATGCGGCAGCAAATTCATCGATGTACTAAGATTACTCAGCAAAGGCATATATAATTTCCGCACTCGAGTTTCTTCGATTGAGCCGAATTTAATTAACGACGAAGCAATCGATTTGATTTGTAATTCCGATAGCATTTGTCCGCATTTTCACGTGCCGCTGCAAAGCGGATCCGACGCTGTGTTGAAATTGATGAAAAGACGATATATTACTGAAATGTTTAGGCAAGTTATAAATAAAATACATGAGACTAATCCCAATGCGTGCATTGGAATTGATGTGATTTGTGGCTTCCCAGGCGAAACAGATATTTATTTTAATGAAACGCATGATTTCCTGCAAAGTCTGCCCGTTTCGTATCTACACGTTTTTTCCTATTCTGAAAGGGATAATACTCCAGCGGCATCGATGACTGGAAAAGTTCCTCACAATATTCGCAAGGATCGGACAAATAAATTAAGAGAACTCTCCGAAATAAAATATGAGGCTTTTTGTAAATCTCAAATTGGGAAAAAGGGAATATTCCTACCTGAAACTTTCAAACAAGCTAAGGGCGCTATGATTGGGCATACTGAAAATTACGTAAAGTGCGCGGTCAAAACTGACGAAGCTTTGCCAAATGAGTTGTTCGGCGTGCGGTACGATGATTTCCGAGATGGCGTTACGGAATGTAAATTAGTATGATTTCTTGAGATTATATTTTAATATAATTCAATAAAAATGTAACCAAATGCAGAATTAATGTGTTTTTATGTCTATGAATCTAAGAGATTAAAAAAATGGTGATAAATGCGACCTATAATTAGAATATGCTTTCTTTTAGCAATATTATTCTTCAATGCTATCGGTGCTTTCGCGGCAATTACTTTAACTTTCGAAAAGTTTGAAACTTCGTCTGCTCCTGCTTACTCGATGGAAATATCTGCCCTGCAAGACAACGTTCCGGTTGTATTGAATGAAAATAATGTTCTTTTTATCGAAGAGGGGATTCGTACGGCAAAGCCTAAGGTTGTAACGCCCTTGGGAAGCAACAAATACAAGATAGAGTGGAATTCTGCATTGCAAGAGTATGATGGGTTCAGTCCTCAACCCGGACAGCCCTTTGACAACCGTTATCTCCAGATAATTGTAGTTAGTAATGGGGAAGTAGGTCGTACTGTTGCAAGTTATAACAATCCGGCACTCACCTCAATTTCTATTCGGGAAAGAGCTACCGGTTGGGTTGTAGAAGAATTAGATTTTACTCTCGACCATCATTTGCAAATAAGCCTCGTTAGCTCTAAAAATAATCCCATGTCCAATGTAGATGCCTTTCTGGATTCAATTACTTTTACTTCTCCCAATTACAGCTATCGTTGGCAAGGCGTCGAAACTGACATGATATCTCGCCCTCCAATGTCACTTCAAAACGGTTGGTTCTATCTGGTCGATATTTATTACAATCCGCCAGATGATCAAGCTTACCGTGCAGAAATGGTCTTGCATTACAATCACGGCTTGAAAAAAACGCTTGCTTTAATAGCTGGCAAGTTTGAAGTTCCACAAACATCTTTGTTGCAGCTAACAAAACCAAATGGCGGTGAACTTTTGACGCCATGCCAAGAATATTTGATAGAGTGGAAAGGGCATTCCAAAGATGAGCCAGTTATTGTCGAATTTAGTACCAATAACGGCTTGTCATGGGAATTAATTTCTAAAGTAAAGAGCGATAAATTCCTATGGAGCGTGCCGCAAACTGAAAGCAACAATGCGAAAGTACGGGTACGCCAAGAATATACAAAACAAAAAGAAACTCAGCTACAAGACGATTGGACTGATTTGACTCGCATAGCTTTTAGCAGCGATGGTGCTTTGGCTTTGTCAGCAAACGTTAACGGCAAGGCTGCTGAATATGATATTTATAATTCCAATAAGCCGGTGAACCATTATTACGTTACGCCGAAAGATTATAATAATCAAGATATTCGTAATATCGGTATCGAATTTATAAAAAAAGATACTGAAATAATGTATATATACCAACAAGGTAATTTTTCACCCCAACAGATTGCGCTTTTCAAGCGGGGCGAAGATAATCCATACCAAACTTCTAATGTGCCTGATAACTTCTCTGCTCAAAAGATATTGAATGACCCCAAAGGCAGATATATTGTACTCATTCCGAAATTTTCTCCTCAATTGCAGTTCTTATCTCCCGATGATGGAAGTGTTCTGGGGTATATGAAGTTCAATATGCCGATTATGTCAGCATCTTTAAATAGAAGCGGCGATTCTATCGCTGTTGTAGAAATTGACGGAAAAGTTTCAATTATGAAAATTAATAATATAACGGACAGCAAGCTCGAGCGTATAATTGAAATTCCAAATCTGCCTATTATTGCCAATATAAAATATTCACCGAATGGCAAGTTGCTTGCTTTTTCAGTTGTTCAAACAGATAATACTGGAACAGAAAGCTATCTCTATAATATTGAAAGAGAGCAAATAGTAAGGACTTTCAGACCTGCCGTCGGCACAGCAAATTCCATTGATTTTAGCCCGTCGTCAAGTAATTTAATTGTCGGCTCAGCTAACTTGGATCAAATCGTTATTTACGATCTAAATACAGCAAATTCAAAGTTTGTTATAAATGGTCATAATATGCAAATGAATGATATGAAGCTCGACCCAGAAGGCTTTGCTATATTGTCTTCCTCGCAGGGGCAAGATAATTTAAAGCATCGTTCGTTCGCTTATCCCGAAATGGATTTGTCTGACAACACTTTCCAAATAATCAAAGGTAAACTCGATTTTGCAGATCCGCAACTGCCAAATTTAATTATCGGCACAGAAAATACTTTTATTTATCAAGGGAAATTCTGCAATAATCGGCAGGTTCCAATATATATATATAATGCAAAACTTCAAAACGGAAAGCATGCCGAACTACTTTCAAATGTCGTCCCTGATACTATTTTCCCCGGTACCTGCAAGGATATCGCTTTTGTTATCACCCCAAAAGACACTGGCATGATTGAAGATTTCATCGTTCTCGGTGCATGTTTTAATGATATTAAAATACCTATAAGATTCAAATCCTTGAACAGGCAACTGTCTATTTTAAATTCTTCAGGCCTCGATGTTGGTGAAAGCTGCGTTTCTGAAAGAATTTATAAAGAATTCGAATTATTTAAAAATAACGATACCGTTCCCGTTTTGATAAATTCAGTTTCAATAAAAGACGCTTATACCTCGCCTTTCAAGGTAGAAAGTAAATATATCGATACACTCATCTATCCCGGCGAAATATTAAAAGTCAAACTTTCTTTTGAGCCAAAAGCTTTAGGCAAAGTGGAAGGCTTAGTCAATATAAATCATTCAAATCAATTGAACGTTGTCCCTGCTGTGAAAATATACGGAACAGGTATTGGCACATTCCTTGAAATTGCCAATAAAAACTTGATGTTTATTGATGAAATTGATACGCGGAAATTTTCAATTAAAAATACCGGCGCGACCGAACTTATTATTTCTGAAATAAATATGATACCCGAAGGCTTCTATGAAAATACAACGCCGCTTCCACTTCGAG
>JBBRJR010000103.1:0-8287 GCA_038218865.1 Kapaibacterium sp. (SeqCode)
TCCATTTACTTCACCAGCTCCAGCTACTCCGGTCCCAGCACTTATTATTGGTAATGAAGATAACGGTCCTACTTATATGTTCAAAACAGCAAGCATAACTGGCAATACATTTGTTAATAATAACACAAATGCTGGTATAGCACCGTTCCCATTAGTAATAGTTAAAGGCACACTTGCTGCCGGTGATATACAAGGTCTTTGGACAGTTCCTTATATTACAGCAGGAAGTATCCCCGGTTTTGGTACTCATAGCATAGAAAACAAAGGTTCTGTTAATAACGAAGGCGTTATTGAACTCGGCGAATAATTCTCACCCGAACAAAATCGCAGACGCTCGGAGCAAATTTTGCTCCGAGCAAAAGCGAAATAACTTGACAAGCTTTTTATGTCCCAAATATTTTTAAATTATCACGGAAATTATTCAAGTCCCCCTATGAAAAAACTTATCCAATATATTGCAATTATAATATTAATCCTCTCTGGCTTCCAAGCTGCTGAGGCGCAATATACTTTGGATAATACCGGCGGAAGTCTGAAAAATTCCGGTACAATCAGAGTCAAGCGCGGCGAAACTAAAGCTATGCCCGACACAATTGGCGGACGCATGGAGTTTTTGCAACCTGCATCTTTCTCGCAGCAAGCAATTCCAAATATTGTTTATTATCAATTAGTTTTGAAAAATGAAGCGAAAAAAATTATTCTCGATAGCAAAGATGGTTTTGGCAATGTCAAATCACTCGTTGTGCGGGATTCTTTGATAATTTCAGATGATGCTAATTTTACAACTGATTGGATAGGGTTGAATGCTGAAAACGTAATAGCTCAGTCCACAGTCAAAAACACTGCACTATTTTCTGGGCAGAAAGATATAATTATGCAAAACGACGTCGCTGCACAAAATTTGAGTGGCACGGGAAATTTCTCACGGCTTAATATAGACAATCCTTTTGGCGTAAACGTTACCAGTGGTGGCTTTGGCATTGACCAAAAGCTAACGCTTACTCGCGGGGAGTTGCGCAACACCGAAATTAATAATTTCTCTCTACGCGATTCAGCACTTATCGAGCGACACGTCGGCGCAAGCTTGGCTGCCGAGCCTATATTCGAGGGCGGAGTAGATGTTCGGTATGTTGGGGCGGGCTCGCTTGCTTCTTCTGCTGAATTACCAAAAACAGAAAAGGTAGTACGCAATCTGATGCAAGAAAATTCGGGCGACTTAGTTCTTTCGAATAATGTACACGTTTCCGACAGTTTGTACATAGCAGGCAGGATACTAACTAAAAACGACACATTGACTTACGCAAGTCAAAAAAATATAGTATATAAATCTGACAATCTAAATGCAGAAATAGACGGCACGCTTGCACTTACAAATTTGCGAACAGATTCGACACGCATGATATTGCACAATCCATTAACTTATGCTCTTTTCCGCGATGAACTTGCGTCAAATGGCATAAGTAAGTTGATAGTTACAATTCGTCCGCGTACTTTCCCGACCGAATTTATGGGCAATTCAAAGGTGCGCCGCCAAATCAACATAGACGCTCGCGACCAAGCGGATAACCGCATAGAAAGCGGGATGAAGATGTCATTCGGCTACGCATGGCGGAATCTGCCATTTGATTCGCTGGATGAAAATAATAATCTGCCGATAAATCAAGTTATTTTGCAACGCTGGGGCGGTAGCAACTGGAACGATAACAATTCCTCTCGCACTTCTCGCGACTCTTCGGAGATTGGCTGGGCTTATGGCTTTGCTTCCGACATAAATGATTTCGGTATATTTGCTCTCGGCGCAAGCGGCGGCTTGCTGACTTTGAATGCTAAAGTGTTCCTCGAAGGACCGTACCGCAATGGCGCCATGACAAATGATTTGCAGCAAAGAAATTTAATATCGATGCCTCCACCGGATATTTATCCGTATAATTTAGATCCATCGCGCAAGCTGTATATTACGCAGCAATTGCCGGATTCGGTAGTTGATTGGGTAGTAGTCGAGTTTCGCGAGAACTTTACAAGTCAAGGTAAAATAAGGACATATTTACTAAAACGAGATGGGAAAATAGTTGATTTATACAACAATGAGCTATTGGTTTTAACCGGAACGGGCGATGATACTAATAGGATTGACTCCGGCGAGTATTATGTAGCTATACGCCATAGAAATCACTTGGCAGTAGTCAGCCGAAATTACGTGCAATTCATGCCGGGCTCTACAAGCCAAGCAGACTTTACAAATCCCGATTTCGTAATGGGCGGCTTGACGTCGCTAAAACCTGTGGAAAGACTTGCGGACAACAGCTTCCTTTATGGTATGGTTGCAGGGGAGATGACCGGCAGCATCTTTGAATCAGGTAGAATAGATGAAAATGATTTCAACAACGTTATACCGATTTTGTCCAACTGGTCCTTACTCAAATTTGACGGCTACTTAACTGGGGACATGAATTTGGACGGCATTATAACGACTAAAGACTTTAATGTTAGTTTTAATAATCGAACAAAAGTATCGGCTCTTCCTTAAATAAAATGAAAATAGTAATAAAAATATTATTGATAATTTCTATATTTTTTATAGCAAAACCGTCATCTGCACAAATATTTTCAGATGACACTCTTGCTGTGGTCAAATTACTAAATAGCTTTCGCACCACGCCCTCAACATTAGAATTCGACTTAGTTTTACTCAAAAGCAGCGACACGTGGCGATATTTTGCTAATTCCACTTTCCAGTTAATTTTCCCGATAGCAGATTATAATTATAATAATTTGAAAGTAGAGCTTATCCCGGGTTCATCGGATTTAACACTGACTTCACCCGGAGTGCCGCCGTACAAAATATTGGCGGGAACAGTAGCAAATAGAATCCAAATAATTACGTTAGGACCTGAGAAAATAGAAGATTCGCACGTGATACCGATCGATTCGGTTGTCAAGATGGGACGATTTAGGATTACTGCGCTTGATGGCACAGTGATTCCCGATTATGTATATTGGATACGCCCGATTACTTACTATCAGGCTGCTGCTTTCAAATATGACGAGAATAATCCGGTACCGCCCTATATAGTTGTTGTCGATTACGAAGATAACGTCGAGATGTCCAATGCTGGCGAAAACTTTATTTCTTATTCGGACGACCCGACAACGCCGCCAATTATGTCTCTCGAATTTTTCAATGCTCGATATATAGGCAATTTAAAAGTAAATCTTTGGTTTAAAACTTACTCGGAATATCATGCGCAGGGTTTTATTATAAAGCGATCTGTTCGCTTGCCAGAAAATGGAGAAGATTTGGAAAGCATGCCCGACGACGCTTTTACAGTAGGAGTGGCTAACTGGCGTAATCCTGATTATACTGCTATGCTGACTGCGCAATTTACTTCTAAAATCGGCAGAGAATACGGCACAGTTGTTGATGAAGTGCAATATCGCGGCGTTGAATATATCTATCGTTTATATTATGAAAATGACGCCGGCGAAATAGTTAAGCTCGCTACCCGTGCTTTGACCATACCTAACGCCGTAATTGAGTACGCACAGGCAGATCCAAACCCGTTCTCGACGCAAACAAAGATTCGGTACTTCGTCCGCGACGACGTGAGTTTAACTTGCGTAGTTTACGATAGGATTGGGCAACTTGTTGCTAAGTTAAAAGATTACGATACTGGCGAACTTTTGGAAAATAAAGAAACAAAAGTAGGCTGGCACGAAACAATATTTAGTGCGACAGACGTAACGGCGCAAGGGAGTTACGACGTTGTATTTATAGCTTACCCGATAAATGACCCTGGCGTTGAGCTATCTCGAGCTGTAGTTAAAGTACAATTGCTTCGCGATAAAATCAGATAGAATGTGCCAAAAAAAAACATTATATCGCACTTCGTTTTTAATATTGTTCCTACTCATTATGGGAACATTTAGTCTATATTCTCAAATAAAAATTCTTCCGCTATCAGATATAAAATATGTTAATGACAAAATAACATTAAAATCTGAACTCGCCGACAGCACTTTTACAAATTATTATTGGCTTCAAGGCGATGAAAACGGCTGGATAACAATTGGCAGGACGCCGCCCGGCAAATCGATTGATTGGACAATTCCTTATATCTGGTCAGATGAAATTCATATCGAAGCAATCTCGCAAAGCAAATTTAAAATCACTGAAATTTGGAATAATCAATCAGCTCACGAGGGCGAGCAAGCCCGTGTAGCTAACTTTTCGCCAAATTTAGATTATATCGTTTCCTGCTCACCTTCTGAAGTAAAAGTTTGGGATATAGCTTCGCAAAGCCACGTGGAAACTATTGATTTATCGGCGATTGGCAATATCCGATACGCCGAATTTTTCCACAACAAAGATACACTAATAATTTCTACAATTGATTCAGTTATTATCTATGATAGAATCAACAAGCAATTTGAATACATTTCCAGCCCAGAAATAAATGGCAATATCCGAATGGCAAAAAGCCACTCATCTAAGCCTTGGATAGCTTTTGGCGGACTCGAAGGCAGGCTTGCTTTCTATGATGTTTATCAAAAGAAGATGTATGCTGAATTTGATTTAGATGAATCAGGGCAGTACCAAACGGATATATATTCGCTGAGCTTTTCTTCGAGTGGCGACAGCCTTGTTTGCGGCACTTATGGCGGATATAACTATATTTTCAATTTAAAAGAAAAGCGGCTTTTGAAAATTATCGGCTCGCACAAAGATGAAGCGGGACAAAGTACGCCGATATTCGAGACATCGTTTTCAAGCGATGGAAGCAAAATAATTAGCTGCTCTGCGGACAAGACCGTAAGAATGTGGGACATCAATAGCAGCGACAGTGCTGCCGTTTATCGCGGGCACACCACCTTTGTGCAAAGTGCTGATTTTTTATCTGGCTCGAAGCAATTTATTTCCGCATCGCTTGATGGCTCACTGCTCGTTTGGGATAGCGAAACTTTGACAATTGCCGATAGCATAATCTATGGCGCTGCTGTGCAATATTCCGCTATATCGGGCGATAACACAATGCTTTTGGCAAGCGGACGCAATGGCTCATTCAAGCTTTGGCGGATAGAACAGCCAGAATACTATGCTATCGACACAGCTATAACGGCAAAATATTTGATATTTGCAAAATATGAGAATATTTCAGGCAGGGCAGGCGAAACGGCATCTGCGCATTTTCTTTTGCGGCATGATTACGATGCGAGCTTAATGCCGCGCGAAGAATTTCGCTCGCGAGTATATTTCAACTCGCTCAGCGATGCTTTTGATATAACTTCGCCCGGTGAATATAATTCTTATCAAATATTCGGCAACGTGAAAACCAAGACAACTACGGCATTGGAATTTTTATTTTTGCAAGGCAAAGAGAAATCTATTGAATTATTGCCCGATTCGATTATTGCTGAAGACATGCCTGTTTACGAGATAATTGCGGAAGTGTCGCAGATTGATGTTACGCCCGTTTGCTACAGTCAAAAGGGAAGACAAATCGAAGTAGGCGCCGTGTCAGCATTAAAAATTACGAAAAATAATAAAACACTGCATTTAGACGTTACACTAATCGAAGATGGCACTTACTTTGCTAACATATTTGATGTAACGGGTAAGTTAGTTGCTTCAAGTGAAAAAGCTTTCTTAAAAGCTGGCAAACATATAATTGACATGAACGTTGATAAACTATTGTCAGGATTATATTTTATAAGGATAACCGAACCGAGCGGAAACGTTTTGACAGGTCAGATAGTTTTAGAGAATTAAAAACTCGAGTTGATTTAGAAGATTGCAAAAATATTGGGATTGGGAGAAATAACAATAATATATGGCAAAAAAATTAAAATACATATTTTTACTTATTGCTTTTTTCAGCAGCTGCGACCTTTTCGGGCAAGTCCCGGAAGGATATTTTCGTGATGTAAAGTACATGGATAACGGGGACACGCTCTACTTAAATAGGTACTACGGCGAGTGGTGGTTTGGTCTTTTTGCCGGACCAAATATTGATTTGTTCTTCGGCGATTTATTTAGCCGTGAACATCCACAAGCGGGCGATGAAGTGCCAAATAGAAAAATCAGCTTTAACTCCACATTCGGCGGCGGGTATTATTTCGGCGCAATTGGCGAGTATAGGCCTATCAATCAGCATTGGTCTTATTCACTGGGGCTTTCCATTTTAGACCGCAAAGTCTTCTCTTCTCTCAGCACAAAAATGAATGACAGTTTGAAAACGCAATTTGAATATAAATCAGTCATGGATTATTTCATTATTTCTCCCGGCGTAAAGTATTTCTCCAAATTGACGGGATTTTATTATTACGGCACTATTGATATTGGTATTCCGTGGGGAAGCAATACAAAGCAGCGTCGAAGATTTGAGAATAGTGGGGATATTGAGTATTTTCTTATCATTCCTAACGTGAAATCAAATATACGCGCGGAGCTAAACTTAGGCGTCGGCTATGAGTTTTTTCTTGTCGATTTCAACAGTAATGCAAGAATAATTGGCAATCCTTATGTGTCGCTAAACGCAGGCTCGAATATTATTTCGCATTTGAATTCATCTTGGAATGCTATTGGTTTCAAGTTAGGCTTTGCATTAAAATACGGTCGCGATCGCATAACAACTGAGATATTTCCTTTTGACGCGACATATCAAGAACCTGTGCGGCAGGTCGCCCAGCTTGAAACTCGCGGTGTGGAATTCCCGGGCTTTACTCATTCGGCGCCTTTGCCACCTGTATGGTTGGCTATGGTACCGGAACCGGTTATCGAGGAAGAAGTGGCAGAGGTCGAAGAGGCGCAATTTAGCGAAGAGTTGCAGCAAAGGACAGGTCAAGGGCAAATCCGCACGCGTGTTGTGCCAAATCAGTTATCTATGTTTACTTTTGATAAACCCGAAACTACGACACTTTCGCCGGACGTTCAACAATATTTGGATTTGTTATCCGATTATCTAAAAACAAATACCAATACGGAAGTTAGAATCACAGGACACTCTGATTCGCAGGGCAGTTTGCCTGAAAACACGCAAAGAGCTAATGCAAGAGCTAATAATGCAAAAGCATATTTGATGAAAAAGGGAATACCTTCTTCGAGGGTTTTGACATTAGGACGTGGCTCGCTTATCCCTGTCGCACCTAACGATACACCGGCAAACCAGCGTAAAAACAGACGTATTGAAGTAATTGTGGTTGGAAAATAAATTTTGTCGGTTATAAATATTATTTTAATAAAATAATATGAAATAAATTATCAATATAATTGGAGTACATTAGTAATGGAAGTGAATAAACTTATTTGTGTTATCGAGGACAATACGCCCATTCGTAAATTGTTTTGTACATTATTAAAGAAATCGGGCTACGAAACTGTTGATTTCGATGACGGAAAATCCGCGCTCGCTTATCTCTCTGCCTCAAGCCCAAAAGCTATTATCATGGATATACTTTTGCCTGATATTAACGGAACGGATTTAATAAAATTAGTGCATGATATTTCTATCAATAAGGATACTCCAGTCGTTGCCGTTACCGGCTTTGCTGCTACGCAAGACAGAGAAAAATTTATCGAGCTCGGATTTCGTGGCTATCTTGCCAAGCCCGTCAATACAGCTTCTTTTGTACTTGATTTAGAAAAATTAATAAATTAAAAGTTATGCAAAACAATAATTCAAATAATTTTGAGAATGTAATACAACAGGCGGCGGGCAAGCCCAAAAGCTTGATTTTCAATTTTAAAAAAACATATCCGGCTTATATAGTTTTGGTACTTTTTATTGCCGCGAGTTTCGTAGTTCAGTTTTTTATAAAAGAGAACGTGGAGAGCAACCGAAGCATTGAGTTCAACAAAGCGCTGACTTCGATTACCACTCGTTTGGGCAATCATTACGAACGCCACGAGCAAGTGCTGCAATCAATGCACGGATTATACAATGAGAACATCGAAGTAGTACGTGATTATTTTGAGCTTTACGGCGCTGTGCCTGCTAAAACGTATTCATCGATTTTGAGTTTGGCTTATGTGCCAAATGTTATCGGCGGCAATTGGGAGAGCTTTCACTTTTCCGCACGCTCGCAAGGATATTTTGACTACGAGCTGAAGCCCCCCGGCACGAGGGATATTTATTATCCTATACTCCATGCGGTCTTGCTTGAAAAAAATATAGATAGAATAGGCTTTGACTACGCCACTGTCCCCGCTATACGCCAAGCAATTGAAAAAGCTCGCGATGAGAACCAAGAAACGGCAACTAATGCTTTTGCTTTGCGCGGCGATACTTTG
>JBBRJR010000104.1:0-8283 GCA_038218865.1 Kapaibacterium sp. (SeqCode)
GTCCAAATTTATCCCGGAGGCCAAGCCAAACGGCGTCCGCCGATTAAATGGCAATGCAAGTGAAAAACTGTTTGCCCGCCGCCCTCATTGCAATTCATTATTAAACGATAGCCCGACTCATCGATATTATTTTGCTTTGCCAAATCTTTGGCGACAAGTACAATCTTTCCTACGAGTTCGGCATCGCCTTTTTCGAGGTCATTTATCGTGGCTATTTGCTTTTTTGGAATAATTATAATATGCACCGGCGCTTTGGGGTCTATGTCATTGAAAGCAAGTATATCATCGTCTTCATAGACAATTTCAGCCGGTATTTCGCGGTCGATTATTTTTGAAAATATAGTTTCCATTATTTTTCTCATTTTAAATAAATAACTAAAAAAACAGCCCTTGTCAAAAGTAAATTTGGCAAGGGCTGATATTTATCGTGGCATGGAAGTCTTAGCGGATAATTGTCATTTTTCCGGAAAGTACTTTGTCGCCTGTTGTAAGTCTGTATATGTAGGTGCCGGCAGGAGAAACAGTACCGGAAGCATCGCGACCATCCCAAACAGCTGAATTATAACCGCGGTTCATGTCTTTGTCCAAAAGAACATTGACTGTATTACCATAGACGTCAATAACTTCCAAGCGAGCGTTTCCACTTTCTGGCATATTGAATTCTATTTTTGTGCCGCCGCTGAACGGATTCGGGCTGTTAGGAATTAAAGTAAGTTCGCTTACTAAATCGTAAGTTTTTGTAATAATGTCAGATGTATTGCAATATTGAGTTCCGTCGAAATCTACTTGACGCAAACGATATTGGTATGATTGATTCAATTTAACATCTTTATCTGTGAAGTTATAGTGGCGAACTGTCGAAGAGTTATTGCCACCCGGTATAAATGCAATGGAATTCCAGGAAGTTTCGCCTTCGCCTTCTTTGCGTTTTTCAACATAGAAGCCGTAGTTGCGAGTTTCCGAAGCTGTTTCCCAATAAATATCGATACCGGCGTTTGTACGTACATCGCCTCTGAAGCTGACTAATTCGACTGGAATATCATCCGGGCAGAATTCAGGATCAGTGTTGTCGCCTGAGGTTTTAAATCCAAAGTATGGACGAATCATAGGTACCCAAGAACCTCTCGAGAAGGTAAGTGTTACATTATCGCTCGGTGAAGTACCGTAGTGGTGCAAGTGAGCGTAAGCTGGATTACCAACCGAAGGCATGAATGGGTTCCATGTACCGCTCTTACGAACATTTTCGTATGAGAAGAAATTATAGTTATCCAAGCTGTTGTTGATTAAAACTCTGTATTGTTTGTCAATCATAAATTGTCTGCCAAAAGGCCCTGCAAGATTAGTTTGGGGATCAAGTGATTGAACCGTAGTTCTCATGCCCATTCTGTGCTTGGAAGCACCTAAGTGCAAGCCGTCGAGACCCATCTGACCAATAGCTAACCAATATACGCCTTTGTTAAGCACGATAGGTTGTTTGTTGAAATCAGTCAATTTGTAAGTAATGTACTCTTTAAATTTAGGTGTTTGGATAACCGGAGTGGTCAATCCACGATAGCCGATTATTTCTGAGTTCGGATAAAGATTAGCAGGTGTATCGCCGCGATCGTTACTGCGATAGATTGCCCAAGAGATATCATCCATAGCTTGGTTAAGCTCAGCAAAGTAAGCTTGGAAACCATAAATTGTATCAGTATTAAGCATAGTAAATCTAACTGCTATTTGACCGGAACCGCTGCCTGAATTAGCGCCGTTGCCGCCCATAACGAAAGCTGGTGAATTGTAAGAAGTAGGTGTACCTGTACCACCATAACTATTACCAAATAAGCTTAAGCCTGCGCCTTCGGTTGTAAAATCAGGAACGCTGTTCGATACATTACTGATGTCGTCGTAAGCAAATGCATCACCAAATGTAAGCGTTACATCTGAGTAAGTAGTATCGTTTTTAGGTTCCAAATCGCCGCCCGGCAAAATAACAATAGCTTGCATGCGATAAGTACCTGGTCCTGTTTTTCTTGCATTCCAAGTTGGCAGCGGCACTTCAAGTGAGCGTCCGGAGCCTAAGCTTGGTACTGTCCAAGTTTTGCAATAGATAGGATTGCTTTGTGTAGTTTGTCCTTGATAAATTTTCACTTTTACGCGGAAAGTCGGAGAAATAATAGATGTATTGTTATTAATAACAACTCTTACTGGAATTTCCGTTGCTTGTGAAGCTGGAGCCATTTCATAAGGCCAAAGTATTTTAACTGAATTTACTTCAATATCTGTAATATTATCAGATGACGGGAATAAAATTCTTACGTTATCGACAAAGAAATCATCATCATCGTCCGGAATACAGGTTTGGCATTTATTGTGATTATGTGCCGAAACTCTGATTCTGAAACGGAAGTTTTTGCCGCCTTCTGCCGGAGATGTTACGAATGTATCAGGAATTGTGATTGCAAAGCGTTGGAATTCCCAATCTATACCATCGTCAAAAATATTAGCGCGTAAACCGTTTAGGTCAGGCAATTTTTCAACTTCCAAAGGTTCGTTTCTGTTCTTTTCATCCCAACCGATAAAGTATCCGCCGCCGCCAAATAGAGCGAAAGCAGGATATTTGGTAAATGCTGTCGGAAATGGATCTTGTGCTGATGGACGTTTCGGGTGCCATCTCCAATTTGTCAGCGCGTTGTTGTTTGTAATGTTCTTTATGCCGTCCGGGCTTGGTTTCATTATTTCTACAATCAATGAATCCGGATTAGGTTTGCCAACTGAATTATTATTAGCAAATGTATTAAACGGAATATTAACGTCAGTAACGATGCGTGGTTCGCAACCAATAATTCTATTATCTGTCCAGCCACGATCCCATTTTACGTAAGGAGCATTGTCTGTTCTTTGTATTGAGAAAGAAAGTACCGAACCGATCTTGCCACGAATATCAATCGGGAAAGACGTAATCTTATCGCCATTAGGGGGCGAACTTGATTGAGGTACAAAGTCAGAATTGTCCAAGTCTAATCTGTTCATTTGAATTATCGGCGAATTGAGCTGAATATCTGAATTATTCAAAGCTTTAAAGTTATCGCGCGGTGGCAGTGGATTTCTCGAGTGAATGTCGCCACCAACGGTAACAGCACCGATGTTTACCCATTTGTAAACTGAAGGCATTTGTGTTCTTTCAATATCATGATAAGTTGACAAATCATCGGTAAAATCTTTCAATCTGTTCATAACGATGATGCTAACGCTTGCTGTATCGTCAAAGGGCCAGTCGCCACCTAATGCAGGTTGCGAAGGAATTGGCGAAGTATGAGCATCTGCGATAATAAAGGCACGCATTCTACCACTGTGGTCAGGTGCAAATTCATTCGGCTCAAACGGCGGGAAGTAAACCTGTACATAATTGTACGGAGGAATACCATTCCAGCCCGTCGGCAGAGGTACGATATTTGTAGCGTTATAATTAGCGCCAGTTTTCGTTACTGTCGAGTATCTTACTCTGTTGTAAGGGTTTTCTTGGCAATCTGGATGAGCTACTTCGTCAGGCAAATTCAAACATGTTTCAGAGATGTTTACCAAACGATTATAGATAATTCTTGGTGCAGGAATTCTCTTTTTTTCGCCCCATTGAATTACTTCATCATACGTGGCTAAGTTTAATATTCTGAATCTTGCTACGAAATTAACATCTTGAGGTGTGTAGTTCACGCCTTGAGGTCCTTGAATATCGTTTGTCATGTTTTGGATTAATGCAATAGGTTGCAAAGCACCGATTCTTTCTTCGCCTGCTAACAATTCATAATTATTAGCATCTGCTGTAGGGATAGTTTCAGTAAATTTCAAATCCGTATTAGCTTCTTGCTTGCGAACCTTATATTGAATATCAACTACTCTTACCGAGTTTTTCCATTGTTTGAATCTTACTCTGTCATCATTGAACGGGAACAAACGAGTTCCACTATTCTCTTTGGCAAAGTAATGTGTAGTTTGTTGATATTCATCTGCGCCCCATGGGTAAGTTCCGACGCCAGTTTTAGAGTTAAAGTTAGTGTGGCGTGCCCAGCCGGTTACGCCGGAAACACTCGTAGTTGCGAAAACTTCTGGACCAGCTGTTGGACGGCTACCGCCACCAGTCGGGTATGTTCCTTTGAAATCTAAATAAAGGAAAGTTACCGAAGAGTCCACGCGATTTAAAACTACTTGTACGTTTGCAGAAACATAATTGGCTGTGCCTGGACGACGGTCACTTGTACTAATTGTCCATTGACCATTAACAAAAGTAACTGTACCTTGAGCTTGAGGAGCAATATTAACAAAATAAAGTGTTAATCTGCTTGCGTCAAATTCTCTTTTAAAATATACTTTACCATGGTCATCCGGTAAATTAGTAAAAGGATTCCATTGTGATAAATGATTTTGTCCCCAAAGCGGAGCAATATAAGCGCCACGATTGGTTGTTGACGATTGAGTATTTAAAGGACCACCCGAAGAGCGGATACCTGCTGTCGGCGAAGCCGGAGCGTTGTTAAGCACTGAGTACTGATAACCGAAATCATCAGGTGTATTGTCATCCAATCCGGTTGCTGTGCGGACTGGTCGAGCATACCAATCCATACTCATTGGGTCATAAGCGGAAGTTGCGCCCGGAGGAATAACTTTTTCGCCTTGTGAATTGTAAAAATAACGTCTGTTTGTCAAAGCAATAACGCCGTTAGTCGATACGTAGAATGAATCATAGCGGATTCCATTGAAATAGAAACCAAATCCAATCGCCATAGGACCAGCGATAGCGTCATAAGTGGAGTCGACGGGAATTGGATTGCCATCGATGTCCACACTTTCAAAAAAGTTAGGTTGTGCAGGATTGCGGAAAAAACGCAAACCTTCGCCTGGGTTTTGCTCCCAGTAGGTCTTTGGCAATATACGAGGACCTTGCGTAATTCTTCGCCAAGTTCCCGGTTCAGTCGTGGTGTCAACGAACTCAACGTTCGGACGCCAGTATTCTGGTGCTGCATCGTCTACATCAACAAAGTAATAACCTGTTGATACAGCGCGATTAGGACCATTTTTAAGCACGTTTGTTTCATTAAATTGAACAGGGAACGTTGTTGTTCCTGCTCCCGTTTTAATTGAATTCGAGCTTTTTCTCTGTACTTCATCTACATTTTTATTTTGAGCAAAGGAAGCTGTACTCAGCACAAGCCCAAGACCCAATGTGATAAAGAGAAACCATCGTTTCATAAGATACTCCAAAATGTGTATTTAAAAAAAATTTATTTATTTTCTTATTTGTAAATTTTCGTAATGTATAATATACGAATTAACGCTTAAATCTCCAACCTTTATCTTCAAATTCAAATAGCCAGCCGGCTATTTTTCCTTCCTCGAACTTCTCGAAATGATTCCAATAATCCAAGGTATAGCTGTAACGCGAGCCTGTTTCGTCTGGAGAAACCTCTTCGGCATGCGCTATAATTTTATTAACTCTTTCTTGCCAAGCAGCAAAACTTGAAGGACGCAAATCAATCCAACCCTCGAAGCACCATTGCTCGATGTTTTCAGGTGTCATCCGAAGTTCGGTCTCGCCCCGGCTTACCGGTATCTTCACGTCGCCACCGCGTAAATATTTTTTGCCGTCCGAAAGCAAGACTACCAAGCCGATTGAAAGCATCTCTGACAATAATTTCTTATCGTTTTTCACTAATTCAGTCGCTCTTGCTGCCAAATCTTCAGGCGTGAAATTTTTCAAATTTTTCATCGAGCCCACGATCTTCCGTAGCATAAATCCTTCGTAAAGCAATTTAGAAAGCCTCGGTGGACCTAATAATTCAAAGGCTACAGAATCAACATTGTTCTCTATTTCCAACTTTTTAATTTTTTCCAAAGCTATGTTTCTCAACATACCGCCTCGGTAAGTTGGTCCTAACGTAAAGGCATCCAAGCCCTGTATGACGTCGCAACCTGTATTGCCACCGCGAACTTCATGTACCAAATATTCAGCTATTTCCTCTGGAGTTACTATTTCCATTTGCCCCAAAGCGCTGATAGCCTCGAATTCGCCTTTAGAGAAAATTCCGTTCTCGCCCGTATCGATAAAAACAGATTTATAAACGTCGCCCGTATCGATTACGTCGGATTTATCGGCAAAAATGAACTTGCCTTCTGCTGCCTTGGCGTTATTGAAATCCATAGATACAAGCGGAATAGCTCTGCCGCGGCGTTTTACTTCGCCATAAGCAATTTTTTTCCAAGCAATGGCAGCCGTTGGTTTAATTTCCTTTACCAAAGGTCCATCTGGCGTGCGTGCCAAAAGGAACAAAAGTAAGGTTTGCGCGCCAGCGACAGCTGTTTTCGAAAGCAATACCCTCGATGGACGCTCTTCACTGTGTGTGTAAGGTATATTGACACCCATGCCGCCTGTGCCGCTCGTGCCGACTTTGAAATACATTGTCGTTTTAGCATCTAGCAAGCTGCGGTAAATAATTTGTATGTGGCGAATAAGCTGCGGAATGTACGCACTTGCCATTACTTGTTCAATTAATGCTCGGTCAAGGTCGCCGTTGTCCATTTTTTTGATGGCGTTTATCGTAGTGTTGTAAATGTCCAAGTACGCAATGGCTGTCGCTGTATTGATACAATCGATAACCAAATCCGGTTTCGCTTCCGTAATTAAATTGTATAATGCCGATTCTTTCAAAATTGTTTCGTCTAAATCATAAAAAACATCTTTGATGAATTGACTGCGTGTGTCGTCGCCGTGAAGAACGTCGTTCCAATTTCTGTCCTTCCACTCGGTGCGAGTGAAAATATTGCCCCATTTGGCAACGAACATTTTTGGATCGCTTTTCGGATATTCTTTGCGTAATTGCGCTATAGCGTCTTCCGCCTCAGCTTGATTTAACGAGGAAATGACTAACTGAGCCGGTTCATGCTCCATAAGCTTGCGGTAAATCGCAGAGCCTACAAGCCCCCAACCACCGAGAATGAGAATTTTTGAGCCTTTAATTTGCATATCTTTAACCGTTTATTTATATAATATTAGAAAATATAATAATTCATTCTCCCAATTTAATAAAATCATTTGCCTTTGCCAAAAAGTTTGTTGCTTTTTGAAATTATTTTTTATTTTTCATATTTTTTTGCTAAGAGTTAATTGTCAAAGAACTAATCATTTTTAATAATATCACCTAATTATAACCCTTTTTTTTAAACTTTTATAATTTTAAATTTATTCTTTATACATAAGACAATTGAAACTGCATATTGTCACAGGTTTTTTTTTATTTTTTTTATTTTTTTTGAATATTCCTTTACATATCATTGATTTTCAATTACTTACAAACAGATAATATTTTTGACTTTTTTTTCGTACTACTTAGTGTGCGTTTTTTGTTAATACCGAAAAAGCAAAATTCATTTAATTTCATCACAATTTTTAAATCTTATATCGTTACTCCTATTTTATATCTTTCTTGAAAGAAAAAACATGCTCTCTATATTTATTTTTGCTATCGCACTCTACATTTTTAGAACTTTATTTATTTATTTTGGTTCGCGCAAAATCAGAAAAAACAATTCTGATCCGCAAGTCGGTTTTTTCCCATTCATCAGCGTTGTAGTTCCCGCTCGTAACGAACAAGAAAAAATTGAATCGTGCTTGGTAGCGCTTGCCAAGAGTAATTACCCCGCAGATAAATTTGAAATTATTGCCGTTAATGACCGCTCGACCGACTCCACACTCCAAAAAATGAACGAAGTTTCAGCCAAATTCGCCAATATAAAAATTCTTGACCTTACCAAGCCCCGCGAAACAAATAATTTAAAAGGTAAACCCGGCGCCATCGATATGGGCATAAAGCAAGCCGAGGGCGAAATTATTTTAATGACTGACGCCGATTGCATAGTCGAAAATAATTGGATTGCTAACATGGCTCGCCATTATTCCGATGAAAAATTAGGCTTGCAAGCCTCCTTTACTTTGATAAAAGGGAATCGCCTGTTCGATAAATTGCAAGCCGTCGAATGGATTTTCATGCACACAATGGCTTCTGCCGGCATGGGTCTTAATCAGCCGCTCGGCTGCTATGGCAATAACCTCTCAGTCCGCAAAAGCGTTTACGAACTTTTGGGTGGCTACAAAAATATTAAGTTTTCTATAACAGAAGATCTTGCCTTAGAGCAAGCCGTTTTTCGGAAGGGATACAAAATAAATTATTTGACCGAAAAAGATGCTACCGTTACCACACTTCCTTGCAGCAATATGACCGAATACATAAGCCAACATCGCCGCTGGGCTAT
>JBBRJR010000105.1:0-8233 GCA_038218865.1 Kapaibacterium sp. (SeqCode)
GTTACACAAGGTATGCGAGATGCTTTTTGGTTTCAGGCAATGTCCGGCGGATTGAGAAACGAACTCGAATGCATCAAAGCCTTTTCGGAAACAGACTTCACTGAAGATTTGAAAAAGTTTGATGTTCCTACGCTGATTATCCACGGCGATGATGATCAAATAGTTCCAATAGAAGCTTCTGCCTTGCTTTCGTCAAAGATTATCAAAAATGCAATTTTGAAAATATATCTTGGTGGGCCTCATGGCTTGGCTGAAACACATAAGGAGAAGCTCAATAAAGACTTGCTGGAATTTCTCAAGGGGTAAAATACAGTATGACTAATAAATTGCCGGATATAAATGAACAGAGGAAACAGGAAAAGCTTTTGGACCGCCGTGTTCACATGGCAAATGAGAGAACATTTCTTGCATGGATTCGGACCAGCATCGGCATAATTACGCTTGTTTCTAAATATACAGTTTGCTTCATTGTAATTATATCAACGTCAAGAAATTAAAATTAGTATATTTTATTCAAATAATAAATTATTTTCAAATGATGACAGTCAGCTGAAAAATTAGAGGAGAAATAATTATGAAAACTCTGCAATTATTTGAATCGCAGGGCTTTGATTAATTTGAGGCGAGAAGCGATTATCGCTGGGACTATCGTCGAGATTAGCACTAAAACAAATGTCAGCGAAAGCACTATCGCGTAGTGCTGCCACGAAATATCTATCGGCAAAGCGTCCAAAAAGTATATTTCGCCTTTCAGTTTTATTACTGCAAAATTTATTTGTACAACGCTGAAAGCAAATGCCAAAGCGGCTCCCGCTGCCATGCCGAGCAAACCCAGACGCAAGCCCTGATTGACAAACACAGACACAATTGATTTGCTGCTCATGCCCAATGTACGCAAAATGCCGATAGTATGCGTTTTTTCCACGACGGTAATAAGCAGCGTCGTAATTATATTCAATACCGCTACGATAGCGATAAGCCCTAAAACTACTGGTATTGGCTCTTTTTGCAGCTCTATCCATGCGAAAATCGAGGCGTGTAGCTCGTAATATGTTAGCGTCCAAAACGGATAACCCAAAAATTTCATTATCGCCTTCGAGTCCGCTCCCGCATTTTCGATATTATCGACCATCAATTCAATTTTCGAGCAACTCGTCTCGTCCATCTTGAAAAAGTGGGCGCTAGATTGTTGCGGCATGAAAATAAGGGCGTCGTCGTATTGCGCCATGCCCGTTTGGTAAGTGGCAACTATTTTGAATTTGCCGATGCGTGCGTCCGGAATAGCTTCCCCGCGAGCGAAAATTGCGTAAAGCACAACGTCTTCGCCCACATCTACGCCCAGCTTTTGGATAAGTCTTTCGCCGACAATGAGTTCTTTGCTGCTGTCGGTTGAAAATGACTTTTTGCCGCGTTTGATGTTTGCCGCAAAATTCGTTATGTCATTATTGAAATCGAAAGATTTGATAATTACGCCGTCGGTATGAGATTTGGTTTTTATCAATCCCTCGCGCTCGCGGACGGGCTCTATCTTTTTTATAAAATCAAATTTTTCGGTCAGACGCTGTCCGACGTTTTGGTAATCGGCGATAGGCTCTTTGTTGAAATTATAGATTGTAATATGCGATGTAAATTTTACAGCAGATTTTTTCAGCTGCTTTTCAAAGCCGCTTAAAATAGCCAAGCTGATAATCAGTGCCATTACCGCAAGCATTACGCTGAGGAACGAAACCAAACGGGCAAATTTCAGGAATTTGCCTTTTGAGTGTGCTGCAAAGCGGCTTGAGATAAAATTTGTCAGATTTAAATTAATTTCGTTTATCCAGTGTAGTTATTTTGTTTTTTTTAAACACAAATTTACCGTCTGCCGAGCAATCAATTATAACTGAGTCGCCTTGCGTGAAATTCCCTTTTAGCAGCTCTACGCTCAATGGATCGGTGAAATACTTTTGTACGGCACGTTTAATGGGGCGTGCGCCATATTGGGCGTCGTAGCCGATATTTGCCAGCCAATCCAAGGCGCAATCTGTTACTTGGAGAGTAATACCCATTTTCTGGGTTTTTGCCGATAAGATATTTATTTGCAATTTGGCAATATCTTTTATATTATTTTGGTCTAAATGATTGAACAGAACTATTTCATCGATGCGGTTTAAAAATTCAGGACGCATGGTTTTTTGTAGCAAGGTGATAATTTTTTGTTTTAAATCACTTTGCGAAATTTCGTTATTATCCAGCTTTTTCATATTTTGCTGAATAATTTCCGTTCCCAAATTGGACGTCATTATAATTATTGTATTTTTGAAATTAACAGTCCTGCCCTTCGAATCGGTCAATCTTCCGTCGTCCAAGACTTGCAAAAGCACGTTAAAAACGTCGGAGTGAGCTTTCTCTATTTCATCAAGTAAAAGAACCGAATAGGGGCGGCGGCGTATGGCTTCGGTCAATTGTCCACCTTCTTCGTAGCCGACGTAGCCGGGAGGAGCGCCGATAAGCCGCGAAACCGAAAATTTCTCCATATATTCGCTCATGTCGATGCGAATCATAGCATTTTCGTCGTCGAATAAAAATTCTGCCAGTGCACGCGCTGTTTCTGTTTTGCCGACGCCAGTAGTACCCAAGAAAATAAATGAGCCGATGGGGCGGTTTACGTCTTGCAAGCCAGAACGAGACCGACGTAAAGCATTGGCTACAGCGGTAACGGCTTCGGTTTGACCGATAACGCGTTGGTGGATTCGTTCTTCCATATTGAGCAGTTTGGACTTTTCAGATTCAAGCATTTTTTGCACTGGTATGCCTGTAGCTCGGGCTGTTATTTCGGCTATATCTTCTTCGGTAACTTCTTCTTTGAGCAATTTGCCGTGAGCTTGTATTTCGGAAAGCTTTTGATTTGCCAAGGTCAATTTCGTATCCAGCTCGTGCAATCGCCCGTAGCGAAGTTCGGCGACCTTGCCCAAATCGCCTCGGCGCTCCATTTCATCAGCTTGGAATTTCACGTTTTCAATTTCAGCTTTAATTTTTCTGATATTGCTTATAAGATTTTTTTCAGCTTTCCATTTTGCTGCTAATTCGGCTTGAGTTTGCTTTAAGTTTTTGAGTTCAGCTTCTATTTCTTCGAGCCGCTTTTGGGTTGATATATTTTTTTCCATTATATTTAGATCACCTCAAAAAAAAGAATAATCACAGAGATAATTACGTAAAAGTAATAAGTTTATTGATAATTTTAGCATTTACAATCTAAAATATAATAAAAAAAGCCTTCTTTTGTGGATTCGTAAATCCACGCCGAAGGCTTTTAATATTTGCTTAGAAAAAACGCAGTATAGGTTTTAATTGCTCAAAGAGTGTTTGAGCGACATATAGCCCACTGTGCCGAAGCCTAAAAGGAATAGCAATTGGAAAGGAATAGCGGCTATTTCAAGGTAATAAATAGAAACGCCGATACCAAACACAAAATAAAGTGCGAGCAAGATTTCAAAAATAACAGTTATGCCGATTTTTTTCTGTCTGTATTTTTTCGGTTTCGTATTTAGTTCTGTGCCGACGATACCTTGCTTAGGCGTGCGTGCAAAACCAGTACGTTTGCGAATAAGTGCTTCCAAAACAGCTTTTGTATTGTTTACGGCAAAGCCCATGCTTCCTGCCAAAAATACGGGGAAGAGGAGCAATCTGCGTCGCCAATCGAGATGTATAGCTTTTTGAGCGAACATATAGAATAGGAACGTCGATATAGAAGCAAGCACAAAGATAGACATAAACGAGTAGAATTGGTCGTATCCACCGATTGTATTTTTGATTAATACAATTGGGATATTCAGTAGCGCTACCAAAATAATGAATGGGAAAACGATATTGCTCGTAAGATGAACAAAGCATTCCAATTTAACTTTGAATGTAAGTTTGGATTTCATAACGCGGGGAAGCAGTTTGATTGCTGTTTCAACGGCGCCTTTAGTCCAGCGGAATTGCTGAGTTTTGAGGGCGTTAATGTCTGCGGGCAATTCAGCCGGCGAAGTAACGTCGTTCAAGTAACGGAATTTCCAGCCTTTGAGTTGCGCGCGATAGCTCAAATCGAGATCCTCGGTTAGAGTATCGGGCTGCCAATTTCCAGCATCGAAAATTGTAGCTTTGCGCCAAATTCCAGCTGTTCCGTTGAAATTAATGAAAAAGCCGGCGTTGTTGCGGACTTGTTGCTCCAAAACGAAGTGCCCGTCGAGAGCAAGCGCTTGAGCGCGTGTCAAATAAGAATATTCTTCGTTAAGGTGCTCCCATCGAGTCTGCACCATGCCGATATTGGAATCGTTAAAGTGCGGCACCGTTTTCATAAGGAAATCCTCGTTCGGGACGAAATCGGCATCGAAAATAGCTACAAATTCGCCTTCGGCGGTGATTAAGCCATTTTTCAAAGCACCAGCTTTATAGCCCGACCTGTCAGTTCTGTGAATATACTTGATATTGAAACCTTTTTGCTGATATTCATCAACAATAGATTTACAAAGATCTACCGTTTCATCGGTGGAGTCATCGAGAACTTGGATTTCAAGCTTGTCGATCGGATATTTTATGCTGCAAACCGATCTAATCAACCTCTCCACAACGAAAAATTCGTTATATAGTGGGAGTTGAATTGTTACCATAGGAGCATCTTCAGGCATTATTGGTTCGGGCTTGACAGATTTTTGAGTTTTACTATAATAGTAAAGCAAAATCAAGCCATGGATACCAAAGCCAAATAAAATGCTAAGGGCAACAAAATAAGTAATGAGTATGATTTGTTCCATAGAAGGAGACCGGATCCCCCGCTTAAATTCAAAAAAAATTAAAAACTTACCAACCCGATACTACGGCTAAAAGCATGTCATCAGCAATTTGGATGAGTGCTGCTCTTATCGCTTCATTTCGGGAAGCTTGTGCGTTTTTCAGTTCATAGATTCCATAATTTGAAAAGTCTTTTTTCCAAATCAACTTTTTGTTCACGAAATCGTAGTATTCAGCAGTACATGTTACCGTTATTCGTCGTTCCGTTTCAAGTTCACCGGGATTAACCGTTACTGTAGCTTCATTTATAGAAATAATTGAAACACTTAGCTTGGCATCTCCTCCATTTTCTACCAACTCAAAAGAGTGGTCGCGTCTAAAATTCTCGAGTATGGATTCGGTTAGCAATATCTTATATTCAGGATTACCAAATCCGCTCTGGTCGTTTACTGTTGCAATTGCCATTGTTTTCAAATCCGCCGGTACCGAGCCGCCCGTAAATGAATAACAACTATTTAGAAATTGCATGGCAATAACAATGCAAATTACAATACGTAAATTAAATATTACGTTAAGTATGTATGAAACCTTTTTAATCATTCTCGGTATTATCGCTAACTAATTGATTAAAAAAGGATTACTGTTTCGCTCTGAACCAATATTTGTTTTGGGTCCATGTCCACAATAAATCACCGTTTCATCTGGAAAAGTCAGCAATTTATCTGTAATCGATTGAATTAAATCAGGCATAGAGCCGCCCGGCAAGTCGCATCGTCCGATGCTGCCCGAAAAAAGGGTATCGCCGGAAAAAATCACATTTTCGCCACGAAGGGAAAGACAAATGCCGCCTTCGGTGTGTCCGGGCGTATGAAAAACGTCGAATTTCATATTTCCGATATCTATAGTTTCGCCGCCTTGCAATTCGATGTCTGGTTTCGCCGGCTCCAAGTCAAAGGGCAGTCGCATTATCGTAAATTTATTCGGCTCCAAAACGCGGAAGACATCGTCTTTATGAACGTAAAGCGGTGCCGTAGTTTGTCGCTTCAGCTCTGCTGCGTCAGCTGTGTGATCCCAATGGCTGTGCGTCAGTACTATCGCTTTTACTTTCAAATGCTTTTTGTGAATGATGTTCATAAAAAGTTGCGTACTTTCCAAAGGAGCGTCGATGATTATCGCCTGCTTTGTCGCGTCGCTTACTAAGTATCCGAAAGTCTCAAAAGGACCAGAGGCGATACTGTCAATTTCGAAATTGTTTTTATCGTTTTCGTTTATATTCATTTACAAAATTATATAGAAATTTTTTAATAACAAACATATTATTCAAATTTAACAAACTTAATTGAAAATAATATAATAATAATACATAATAAAACTAATTATTTACAGTAATTATCACTTAAATTATCACTTTAAAACAATCCTTTTCCTGACGTAGCGGTCGCTGGCTATGCGGACTTCGGCGATGTAGTCGCCCGGAGGCATTTGCCGCCCTTGACCGTCTCGGGCATTCCAATTGATAGTGTAATTTCCCGGACTTTGTACGCCTTTGAAAAGTGTTGCTATGACGGTTGCTTGTACGGAATAGATTACTATTTCCACGTCTGCGGTTATAGCTAAATTATATTTGATGACGGGCGAGACATCTTCGACCAAGCCTAAAAATTTTCCGATAGTACCGAAATCAAGCTTAGCGCCATAGGGCGAATATGTTTTCATAAATGGCACGTACAAGGAGTTCATTATATTTGTTTGCCATTGCACAACCTCGACTGGGTTTGGCTCGAATGTGCCTTCTGGCAATGTATTTAGAGCATTCATAGCGCTTTTCCAAGGATTAGCTTCCGTGCCTCGAAGTGATGCTATTTGCCAAAGAGGCTCTGAGAGTTCTAAATCCAGACGGGCGCGAATAGAAAAAGGCAAAGACAAATCCAAAGCTCGACGGAAAGCTTGATCTTGCTCGAGCGTAAATACATTGCGATCTTGACCACTCGGAAGCGATGTCTCGCTACGGACTGAGTCTTTTTCTAATTTTATCTGAGAAAAGTTGTTTTGTGGCAAAAAGACCAGCAGGCTTAAAGCCACTAATGTCAATCTCATTTTTAATTCTATAATTGAAAAGTTTATCATTCTTACTTATTCGTTTTTTTATAATTATTTTGATGTCAAAATATAATTTATATAATTTGTTACAATCATAGTATAAAAATAAGTTTTTTTTTTGATTTATCAAAGAATTAATCTTTTTTTAGATGCTATTGAGTAATTATTATTGATTTAAGAGTCTGTTGATTTACTAATAATCGATGTTCTGAGGCTGTCTCATGAGTCAAATGACATGTATTAAAGACAGGTACGTATGTTGAAATGAATTGTAATGATACCCATTTTATAAACACCCCCCGACCCCCTCTTACAAGAGGGGAAGAAAGAAGTTGCTACATTGTAAGAACTTACGTACTGTTCCTTTATGTTTTTCTTTCGGGGGCTGTCTCATAAGTAAAATTCGACTAATTAGCTATAGCAAGCTAAAGCTGAGTTTATCTATATCGCATAGCGATTATATTATGGTAACAAACAAATCTAAACTAAGTTTTTTACTCCGTAGGAGTTATATGTAATCGCTATGCGATAAATTTCTTTTTGATTGTTAAGGGTTACCGTAATTAAATCGCTATGCGATAAGAAAAGTATTATAATTATACATATTTCTATGAAAATTTGAAATACGAGACAGCCCCTCGGGAAGAGGTCGATAAGTGTGACATCCTAAATTAGGTTGACATAAACAATGGAAGGAAGTCAACTAAAATGCGGACTATAAACAAAGAACGCCAACAGCTAAGTGAAGCTGAAAAACGAAATATTGTAGAAGAATATTTTGAAATGATAAAAACAAATTTGTCTATGATATGAATTATGAATAATTTTGTAAATATAATAATCTACTTATCGGATAAAAAGATGAATATAACTGTAATCGGTGCAGGCAAAAGCGGATTTGCAGCTGCTAAATTAGCTAAATCAAAGGGACACAACGTATTTTTAACCGAATCGAAAGAGCGGATAGAATACGACAACACATTTAACGCTCTGGATAAATTAGGCATAGTCTATGAATGTGGGAAAAATACAGAAAAAGGACTTTTGGGCTGCGATATGATTATCGTTTCGCCGGGCGTTCCGCGCAATATGGAATTAATTCAAAAAGCAAGCGAAAGGGGAATCAAAGTTATCAGCGAGGTAGAATTTGCCTCGTGGCACTTGAAAAATCCGATAATCGCAATAACTGGCACTAACGGCAAAACTACTACAACGCATTTGATTACGCATATATTTAACAATAGCGGACGCAAAGCAATAGCTGCCGGCAACATCGGCTTGCCGCTTTCGGATTTGGTGGACAACATCGAGCCAGAAGCGATAATTGTCGCCGAACTCAGCAGTTTTCAGCTGGATAGGATTGAAACTTTTTCGCCAC
>JBBRJR010000106.1:0-8163 GCA_038218865.1 Kapaibacterium sp. (SeqCode)
CTGTGTATAATATATTCAAATTTTGAATACGCTTAACGATGATACCGTAGGGCAATTCCCTATCTTTCACCAATTTCAAAAGTTTGTCTTTCAATTCTTTTGAAGAAAGCTGCTTGTCGCTTGCCGAAAAAATAATATTGCTAAGCATTGGTGAGCCACCGCGATTATGCCCGTTGGATTCGCGTATCCTGCGTGTCGGCACTCGTGAGGAAAGCAATGATTTCAAATATCCGTTTTCGACTAATTTCACATCTCGTGGGGTCAAACCGTCATCATCAATTTTAAAATGACCAACGACAGGTGTCGTGCCATATTTTTCGAGTGTGGGCTTGGCGTCTATGGACAAAAATTCAGGCAAAACACGCCCGCCGACTTTATTTTGAAAAGCAGCGTAACGGTCATTATCCGTAAAGCCGCCGTCTGTAATCGGTGTGCGTTGTGCAACTAAATTAGGCGCAAAGATTTGTGCCGTAAGTTCAGCAGCAGCTTGTCCCTCGAAAAGTACAGGACCAGAGTAAGGCTCGTCGAGTGAATTAGCTTTTTTCGAGTTTGTTAAATTTTCTGCAAGTAAATATATTGCTTTTCGCAATGAGTCGAGCTTGGGCAAGCCCTCGGGGTTAAAGCTATATGTGGAATAAAAATCGGTAACGCTCATGCCGTCTTCGGCTTGTGTAGCGCCCATTGCTTCTAATCCAGTATATATCTCGCGCCGGACGTATTCCATGCCCTCGCTATTCAAGTAATATGTTGTTTCGTTCGTACATTCCATAGAAACCGAAGAAACGGCAACCCCAGGATACGCCAAAAAAACACGAGACAATTCGGTTATGAGCGAATCGAATTTAGCCGGCTCAATCAAAGCAAAGTCGCTTGTGTCGATTGTCTTTTTGGGAGAAACTATAAGGAAATCATAAGTTGTGTCTTTGCGTACCTTGTTTTTTAGTGATGCTTCTTTTTTTGACAAAATCTCTGCAGCTTGCTTATAGGCGGCATCAGTTGCCAGCCAAAGCTCGCGGCGCAGGACGTTGTAGTCAAGCTCGAATGGTACTCTTCTTGAGTTGAATGACTCTTCGTCATCGCCGCTTCCGAAAAAGCTAAGCCCAATATCGAAGTAATTAGTATTATCGAATTTATAATCACCGACGCGAACGCCGACGCTGATTTTGGCGTAGCGCGTATCCTGCGATTCCACTATTTTGCCAAGCGTGGCATTGGCATTGTATGGATTTACGTATTGCAAGGAATACTCAATATAGTAGGGCTTTCCGAGACCGTCAAGCTTTAATTCTTTCATCGAACGCGAAAGCTCGTCTCGCATAGCGTTCATAACATCATCTTTTGAAAAAGAAAATTGAAATGCTGTTAAAAATATAATAGTTGCAACTACTATTCTTTTCATTTTTATTCCTGATTTGTTTTTACATATTGAGAAACGGCAGCTAATAGCATATCTGGCTGCTGAGTGCCGATTAAGACTTTATTGCCTTTATTAAGGACAATTTGCAAGCCGGTTTTGCCGTGTATATTAAATGCTCTGCCAGAAGGACCGATACGTATGCCCCAGCCGCCGTATTCGATTAGCGGGCGGTATTGGCGTATTTTGAATTTCTTAATATCTTCAAATTTATACGTTTTAAATTTCATAAACGGAAACAGTCTAATATGTAATCCGCTTGTCGTTACGTAAGTTTCGAGCTTGCTTTTGAAAAATAATGTCAAAATACCGCTGCCAAAAATCAATGACAAAAACATAGCTGTAATAAGCCCATCATTGCTAAGCGGATTACTACCAAACGGCTTGTTTTCCATTACTTGCAAATAATATCCCGCTGCAAACAGTATAAACGGAAAAAGAGCTGCGATAATGACCAGCCATTTTATTGTCTGTTGCTCAAAGCGTTGCAATTCATAGAATGCAACTGGCTCATTGTGAAATTGATTCATATTTCGGAGACTCCAAAATTGGTGGTTTAGCTTGTGATTTTTTCTTCTTTTGTACTTCAATTGTCGAAACGAGCAGGCTTGGTGAGGAAGCCGAAACTGGCACGCCGCCTGATTCGGCGCCGCAAACCCCGTTGAAAATACCCATGTCGTCGGCTGCTGCCACTACGTTTGCAAATGTCGTAAGCGGAGTGCCGATTAAATCCACGCCGCGAACTAATTCATCGGGGCGACCATCGACGTATATTTTATAGACTATTATCGGCATTACGTTAAATGAATTCGGTATCGTGCGCGAGGTGAAAGTGAACCCGCCCGAAACCTTCTCAAAATATAAGCCGTATTCTTTGTTTTGCTTTTTTGCTTCTGCGACGAGCTGTTTTTTTAGATCGGCGTAGCTTTCTTTTTTTGTTGCTTCGACGATTAAATTTGATTGCCGCGAAACGGCTTTGTATCCGACTTGTTTGCGCCCGTGCCCGTTAGAATTCGGGAAATTCTCAATAGGTATTCGAGACATTAAAAAGTTGCTAAATATGCCGTTTTTGACAGTTACTACTCTTTGCCCTTTGACTCCTTCGTCATCAAATACGTAAAATCCTGCGAGGGATTTTCTTCCGATTTTACCAATTGTTGGGTCGAAAATAACATTGATGAAATCAGGTAATATTTTTTTGCCGATGGATTGCTTGAAAGTTTGGCTGGAGTTCGGATCTTTCTCACGGTGTCCTTCTACGCGATGTCCAAATATCTCATGAAAAAAAACACCCGAAGCCTCACCGGACAATATAGCTGGGCCCGAAAATGTTTCAGCCATCGGAGCGACGCGCAATTTTTTGAGTAAGGCTGCCATTTCATCTATTTTTTTTGATAATTCTTCTTCGCTCGGCAATTCCTGCTGAACAAAACCGAAATAGGATTGGAAAAGTGGTAGCGTCATGCCGTCGTCGGCTTTACTTGCCATCGAAATAAATAGCCTAACGCCCTGCTCGGAAAATTTCAAATCCGTGCCTTCGGAATTTATAATCATTTTATTGTTGAGTTCAAAAGTAATATAGATGTTGCCTTCCAAAATCCAATCGTATTGCAAAAACTTAGCTGACAGGCGCCGAGCCACGCCAGCCCAAGCAGCAGTATCTACATGAATTTCAGAAATTTCTGAAAAAATAGGCTGCTCGCCAATTATCATTTTTTTCCATTCTTTAATATAACGAACGGGATTTTCTTTTGAAAAATCGGAGGAAGTATCTTCTTCGGCTACTTTTACAGCTTGATTGGTCAAAGCTTTTTCGTACTGCTCGATTGCAGATTTGTATATTTTATCGGTGGCGAACCAAACGGCATTGCGCAAAGCTGGCTCATCATTTTCAATCGGCAAATCAATTTTGCCGACAGCAGAGCCGAAACTGAAAGGATTGCCACGTATTATATGTGTATTGTCAAATTTATAATTGCCGACTCTTAAATCTATATCAAGTTTGCGGTCGCGATCAACGCTGTTTACATAGAGTTTGCCGAAAGATGCGCGGATAGTACTCGTATTCGATTCATTTAGAAAATATGCAATGTAGTAAGGAGGCAGTTTTTGCTCACCTAACTGAGTCATAGTCCGGCTCATTTCCTTTTGCATAGCTTCGTGAATTATATCCTCGCCTTGCGAGCGTAAACCTGCAAAACCTAATACAAGCATAGCTATAACCAATGCTGTTTTTTTCATTATTTCTCCGTTTAATTTCAATATAACAAATTAGACGAAACAGTTAAGTCTTAATTTAGTTAAAAAAATATTATAATTAAGTAGACGAAACAGACAAACAACCTCGCAGTTTGTAACTATAAGAAATTTATATAATTACGATTTTTGTAAAGAGCCTTCCCAATGAATAAACCCTGAGTAAATATATGCCTTTTGGCAATCTTTCAAGTCGGACAGTGTTAGATGTTGCTTGATTTTCTGAAACCACCATATTTCCCAAAATGTCAAAAATTTGGTAAGAATTAATTTCACCATTATTATCGAGCATGGCTGCATTGTTTCGGATAATTAACCGCTCGGGCGGGCAATCGCCAACGCTGTTGTAAACTGAACTTGTTATATATATGTCATCCACTGCTAAATTAGGGCGAGTGCCGGAGAGTCCTTGACCGGTGTAGTAATACTTCCAACGCAATTCTACCAGCGGTTCATTATAGCATTTCGCTGGGAGTGTCAGCTTTGGCATTTGTAAAAATTTGTCGGCTTGCAAATCAGCTACGTAATTGGATTCCAAAGAAACGAAGGCGTCTTCGGAATGTATTCTATATTGTAGAATTATAGCATATTGCCTTTCTGACGGATTAATAGTGCGCCCTATCCAATTTACTTCAATATCTCCGCGACCAAACGCATCCAAAGCCAAAACTGCCGCGCCTAAGTATGCTCCGCTGTCTGCTTGCAAGCTACTGGTGTTTTGAAAGCCAAAGCCCAAATCTTCTAAGCCAACAATTCGTGAGCGGCTCGTAAGGTTATAGCCCATTATCCAATCGGCATCCATTTCGTCGGTCAAAAGTGCATCTCGCGTTTTAGTCGTATGGAACATCATCGACGGCGGATAATTGCCTGCTGGTATGTCCGCACTCCAAGCATTAAGAGAGTAGTTCCCATTTATTAATTTATACGCACTCGGTGTTGTTTGCGACAATAAAGGCAAACAAATCAAAAAAGATAGTAATACTACGAATTTTTTCATAACGCCACTCATATATAAATCTTAAAAATTACTTTTAATTGCCGCTTTTACTTTATTTATCAATATATTTATCGATATAATTTTCTAAATCATTAATGATTTCTTCCAAAATTGTTTCGGGGACAAGTATTTGCATTGAGTCATTTCCTAAGGAACATTTTAGCGTATAGTACCCGCGAACAATAACTTTAGCATAAGGCTTCGGCAGATCTTTAAAAAACATATATTTTCCTAATTTCCCCAAATATTCGGCAAAGTCCTGCGTTATTGGTTTATCGAAAAAAATATCTTTGCCGATATTGCCGTCGGCACATGCTTCTGCGTCTTCTATTTTAGTTATTTTCAATATTTCTTTTTTTATTGTTAATTTATTTTGTAAATTTAATAAAAAACTTTTAAAAAAAATAACGTAATTTTGCATGATATAAAAATAAAACTTGACAAAACATGAAACCATTTGTATCAATTATAATTCCGGCATATAACGAAGCCTCCCGCATAGGTAATTCTTTAAATAGAATTATTTCATATATGAATAATTCAAAGTATTCTTACGAAATAATTGTCTCCGATGATGGTTCTCGGGACGAGACTATTGCCATAAGCGAAAGTTTCGACGAAGTCCGCGTGGTAACTGAGGGCAAAAATTTTGGTAAGGGGCGAGCCGTCAGACGCGGCATATTAGCGGCTAAAGGAACTATCAGGATATTCACCGATGCCGACCTTTCTACGCCAATACAGGAAATAGAAAAACTCTTGGCTGAGTTGCAAAAGGGATATGATGTCGTTATCGGCTCGCGAGCTGTAAACGATGATCTAATACGTAAGCACCAGCCGTTCTATCGGGAATTCATGGGCAAAACCTTTAATAAAATCGTACAAGTACTTGTACTTAAAGGCATAAGCGATACCCAATGCGGGTTTAAAGGCTTTACTGAAAAGGCTGCCGAAGATATTTTTCTCCGTGCAAAAATGGACGGCTTCAGCTTCGATGTCGAAATTTTGTTTCTTGCCGATAAATTAGGATACCGGATAAAGGAAACAGCCGTCGAGTGGTACAATGACGAACGCTCGACAGTAAGCCCTGTTGTTGATTCCATTCGCATGTTCAAAGATATTACACGAATAAAAAAACTTCACGCCGGCAGTTTCGTAGAACCAAAATGAATTTTCTGAATTTACATAATAAAATTAAAATATTTAGAAAGAATCATAGCGACACATCGGAAGAAGACAATTTATGGAAGCGTAATCTACTCCTACTCTCAGTTGCGCAATTTATAGCAATGGTCGGAATGAATGGTTTAGTGCCATTTTTGCCGCTGTTTGTAGTAGATTTGGGAGTCAAAGATCCCACCGAAGCCAAGATGTGGAGCAGTTTGATTTTTGCTGGGCCCTATATTCTTTCAGTTTTCGCAGTGCCGATTTGGGGAATGCTTGGCGACCGCTACGGACAAAAGAAAATGGTGATACGTGCCATATTTGGCTTGGGGCTTGCCGTATTTTTGATGGGCTTTTCGCAAAACGTACAGCAACTTTTTGCGTTGAGAATACTGCAGGGAGCGACCAGCGGATTCATCGCTGCTGCTTTGGCATTTGTTACCAAAAACTCGCCGCGAAACCGCTCGGGATATTCCATTGGCATAATGCAAAGTGCTTCATCGGCGGGGATTATCATCGGTCCATTTTTTGGCGGCATTCTCTCGGATTTGAGCGGCATACGCAGTGTTTTTATAATTGTAGCGGGGCTTTGCATAGTAAGTGCTTTGTTAATAATATTTTTCTTAATTGAAAAAAAGCACGCCGAGCAGCCGGAAAAAACAAGTGTTTGGCAAAATTTGAAATTTATAAATGCTCGCCGCGACATGAAAAAGCTGATAGCGTTTATTATTGTAACGCAAATGGCTGTGCTGTTTTCTAATCCGATATTTCCGTTTTATGTTGCACGATTGGGCGCGCCCAAAGAATTGCTATCGACGATAACGGGGTTGTTAATCGCAGTAGTTGGTATTTTCAGTATAATGTTTGCTCCATATTGGGGGCGGCGCAATGACAAGGAATCTTATACTAAAATACTCGCAGTTGCTTCTCTTTTTGCAGGTATTGGCTCTTTGCTGCACATGGTAGCGCCGAACTATTTGTGGCTTTTCCCGGTGCGTGGGCTTATCGGTATATTCTTTGCGGCAATCGCTCCAACGCTTTACGCAGCCCTAAGCTATCGTTCGCCGGACAGCAATAAGGGCGGGATTATGGGCATCGCTTCGAGTGCCAATTTGTTTGGAGCTTTGCTGAGTTATTTGTCGTGCAGCTTGTTTGTCTCCTATTTCGATATGATTTGGACATTTGCAATTTCGGGCGTAATGCTTGTAAGCGTTACAATTTGGATTTATGTTGAAGATTTATTAATGAAAAAAAATCAAATTGCTGAGTGAGGTTTTTTTGCTGGAATTTAATATTAAGATACTTAATTCTTTTTTAACATAATTTTTTTTTATATATTTGCTAATTAAAATTCTATAAAAACAATTTAATTTAGAACAACTAACATACAAAAAGGATAAAGTCTGTGGATTTATTTGAAAGATGTTTTGCTTTTACACGAGCCGATGAGGTGAAAGCGGCAGGTTTGTACCCTTATTTTCACGCTATCGAAGAAAATGAAGGACCTGTCGTCAACATCGAAGGCAAACAAATGATAATGGCTGGCTCAAATAATTATTTGGGCTTAACTGCACATCCAAAAGTTAAAGAAGCTGCTAAAAGAGCTACCGACAAATACGGTACGGGCTGTTCTGGCTCGCGTTATTTGACCGGTACTTTGGATTTGCACATAGAGCTGGAAGCTCGTCTCGCTGAATTTCTTGGCTTTGAATCAGTCTTGCTTTTCAGCACCGGCTATCAAACCGCACTTGGTACAATTTCTACATTAGCCCAAAAGGGCGATTATATTATCTCCGACAAAGAAAACCATGCCTGCATCGTTAATGGTGCAATGCTTGCTAAAGCTGGATTCGCTGAATTCAAACGCTACAAGCACAATGATATGGAGGATTTGGAGCGAGTCTTGGCGTCAATTCCCGAAGCAGCCGGAAAGTTTATCGTTACCGATGGAGTTTTCTCTGTTACTGGCGAAATTGTAAATTTGCCTGATCTTGCCAAAGTTGCTCATAAATACGGCGCACGCTTTATGGTGGATGACGCTCACTCGACTGGCGTCATAGGCGTTGGCGGACGCGGCACTGCAAGCCACTATGGGCTTACCGATCAAACCGACCTCGTTATGGGTACTTTCTCAAAAACATTCGCTTCGCTTGGCGGTTTCGTCGCCGGTGCCGAAAGAGTTATAAACTACTTAAAGCATACTTCGCCTGCAATTATTTTCAGCGCCAGCCCGACGCCCGCTTCTTGCGCCGCTACTTTAGCCGCACTTAGCATATTGGAAGAGCAGCCTGAGTTGGTACATAAGCTGATAAGCAATGCAAATTATATGCGCGAC
>JBBRJR010000107.1:0-8154 GCA_038218865.1 Kapaibacterium sp. (SeqCode)
CCCTGAGATAACGAACACACTTATCGCTATGCTAAACAAAGGCGTAACGCCCGTCGTGTGCCAAAAAGGATCGGTCGGCGCTTGCGGCGATTTAGCCCCAATGTCGCAAATCGCTCTTTTGATGATGGGCGAAGGCGAAGCGTACTTTGAAGGCGAGCGCTATCAGGGACGCATCGCACTTGAAAAAGCAGGCATACCAATACCCGGATTGCAAGCCCGCGACGGCTTGGCAACGATAAACGGCTCAAACCTTTTGACTGCAATGAGCGCTATACACGTTTGGGAATTCAACCGCTTACTGAAAATGGCTGAAATAGCTGCAGCTATGTCGCTTGAAGCACTTTTAGCAAATATGAAACCTTACGACGAAAGATTGCACTCTATACGCGGCTTCAAAGGCGCCGTCCGCAGTGCCCGCTCGATAAAAAAACTTATCGAAGGCAGCGATTTAGTTTCAGGGAAAATAAAAACCAAAGTGCAAGACGCATATTCCATGCGCTCGACGCCACAGGTACTCGGTGCGGCACACGATGCCGTCGCTTACGCCCGCTCACAAGTGGAAATTGAGCTTAACGGCGTTGGGGACAATCCAATATTTATTCCAGAAGACAACACGACGCTGACAGGCGCCAATTTCCAAGGCACGCCAGTTTCGCTGCCTATGGATTTCGCCGGCGCAGCTATGACTATGATTTGTGTACTTTCGGAAAGACGCTTGAATAGGATGCTTAATCCCGCATTGAGTCAAAATCTACCAGCATTTTTGACAAAGGGCGCAGGAATGTTCTCTGGAATGATGCTAAGCCAATACACAGCTGACATGCTAATTGTCGAGCAACGCTTGCTTTCGGCTCCGGCATCGGTTCAATCAATCCCTGCAGCCGCTGACCAAGAAGATTTCGTATCGATGGGCATGAATACAGCGCTCAAAAACGCACAAATATTGGATAACGCTTGGGGAATATTGGGCATTGAATTTATGGCAGCCGCTCAGGCTCTCGACTTCCGCAATTTCCAAAATGGAAAAGGCGTGGACATTGCCCGCAAGGTAATCCGCGAGCATGTCGCATTCCTCGACATCGATCGTCCGCTTTACAATGACCACAACTCAATGAAAGCCTTGGTTCAATCAGGCGAGATTTTGGATAGAGTAGAAGCAGAATTAGGCAGCTTGGAATAGAAATTATTTAAATGAAATTTTAAAAATTTAAAAGCCATCATTTTATTAAAAACGATGGCTTTTTTTTGCTTGAAACTAAAAGAAATATTTGAATAAAAGCCAATATTATTTTTGTGGCACGCGATCGGTAAAAATGAAGGAAGATTCAGCCATAAGCATAAACACCAAAAAAACTCAAGACATTTGATGAGGAAAAAATTAGCTGATGCTATAAACTTCTACATAATCCCATTTTAATTCCTTTTAAAAAATCAATATCGAAAAGCATAGGATACAACAAGATTTTTTTTTGTCTATATATCAGAAGACCCATGATGTCTGATTCATGGTTAATATTCAGTAAATCAATTAGTTTCTTATCTCTTTGTAAATGGATAATATTTTTACCAAATGTTTTTTTAATTTCATAATTATTTATATTCGAAATTACTATTATTTTAAATTTATTGCTCCCAGCTTTATCAATTAATTCCCTAATACCTATATTGCAACTTGGGCATTCATCATTTATATTAACTAATATAAATAAACTATCTGCCAAGTTATTAAAGGAAAAAACCTGATTTAATGTCTCTGTATTCTCTTTTGTAAGACTCTCAGATTTATTTATAAAATCATCGACAGTACTTTTTGCGAAATCCTCGTAAGTGAATTCACTTAAATTTTGTTTTTTTCTCTTAAGATTTAATGAATTTAATAATTTTTCATCATTTTTGTTTTTTAATAACTCATATGAAAAAGCCTGTTTTAAATAAAAGCGGGCTAAATCTATACTGTCTCTTTGCAAATAGTAATCAAAAAGTTTAAGAGTTGCTGACCTAATATTAGGATAGACTTCAATTTTGTTATTAGAGATTTGCAAACTATTTTTAATACAATTTATAAATTTATCTGTTTCACAATTTTCATTATAATAATCCCCCATATTAAAATATATTTCTGGAAGATAATATTGATTACTTGAATAATAGTAATGAATTGTATTTATTGGAAAATGAATCTCTTTTTGAATTAATATTTTAGTTGCAAAATTAAAAAACTCTTCAGTTTTTTTTAAATTATTTAACTTCATCAAATTTTTTAGTAGCAATGGATAAACGTCTAAATTTGAATTAAACTTAACCTCCGGTTTGAATTGCTCTTTCATTAACATATTTGCTGTTCTTAAGTTAAGATGAGAGAACAATGGTTGAATATTTTTGTCTCCTACAGTAAGATAACGAGCTAAAGAAATTAACAACTCCGGTTTATCTAATTCTAAAGCAAGATAAAGTGTATTTTCTAATACTTTGTCATGCCCGAAATATTTTGGCATAAGTCGACCTGGACCGCTTTGGAAGGTTTCGAGCAAATAATCTAACTCCGTTATAATATTAGCATGTATATTTATATTTGGATTATTTCTTAATAGCGACAAAACACGAGCAAGAAAATCGTTACTTTTATTAAAATTTTTATCTAAAATATAGTGGTAGGACATTAATAAATTATATGTTATTTTGTCTTCGAGAGGAACATCATAACTTTCAAAATATTCAATATTATTTTTAAGATCAGTTGAAATGGTTCGATATAAAATTGTATCTTTATTAATTTTTATAATTTTTAGTAGCGGAAAATAAATGCTAAAATCATTTTGATAATATTTAAAATTTAAGTCCAATATTTTTTGAATATCCTCGCGTGTTCTAATTATGTTTGGTGCATCTGCATGTTTAGCAATAGAATATTTTTGAGGAATTATTTGTTTTGATGAATCATGCCCATAAATCATATTATAGGTTGATTCTGAACAATATTTGTCTTGATTACTTGAAACTACAGCTTTTGCGTAGTATGCTGTTCTAGGTATTTGCACTTTGATTTTCAATAATGAACTATTGTCTGGTTTTTTTAAAGTTGCTTGAAACTGCCTTGTATAATCCGAGCACCAAAACCCAAACCAAACTATTAAAATAGAATCGTTCATAAATTTTTTCGTATATTTCGGATCAAAATAAAAATCTACGCTATCGCCGGCAATTAATGTATCTTTAGAAAAAAATAATGATAATTTTTCGGTGTTGGTAATTTCCTTATTGTTTGTAGAACATGAAATATTCATGAATGTCAAAATAAACATGCTTATAGTTATTATTAAACTTTTCAAAATTAACTCCAAAAAAATTAAAAAGGAGAACCTGTAAAACTATAATTATGCAGGCTCTCCATCATTAGTAATAAATTAGTTAAATATAATTAAAAGACAGGATGCAATTCAATTTCCATATTTGATTCTAAAGGTGTATCAGGAATTGGATCGCCACCATTCCTTTCATTATTCTTTTTTACTTCGCCATAAATATAGTTCATGTCTAATAATTCTGGCATGTTTTGGTTTATAGCTGTAGTCAATTCATCCCAACATTGGGAAATATTACTCGGTTCTGAAAATAACATATCAATTTCTACGTACCAGTCATCTTTTGCACACTGATTGCCCGATGTATTAGTGCATCCCCAATGATGCTGGGTAATATCGAGTTCATCGAAATGTTTCTCGTATGCAAAAACCCAGCCAGCTCTTTCCTTAGAACCCCACTCGTAAAGTACAGCCCCACCTGGTAATTCAGTTACAATTGGTTTCGTCCTACACATTAAATAATTGTGATTTAGAAAAAAAGATATAACAACTAAGAATGCTATTAATGTTTTCATTTCCATAATTCCTTAAAAAATTCAAAAAAAATGTTAAATTAAATAAAAACTTAAAAAACTTCTTTGAATCCTCGGCAACTATTCGTAAATTTGTTTGGTTTAGTATTTTACCCAAGTTGCTTTAAAATTCAAGACAACTTAGAGTATTTGCGCAAAGGTCAGAGTCCTCAAAGTTCTGACCTTTTTATTTAACAATCATAGATTGCTCTCCTTCTTTTCATTAATTAATAAACATTCAAATACAAAATAAATATTAATTATTAATAAAACAAGTAATATTTTTTGGTTTATTGGTATATATATATATATAACGACTTACGGCGAATTGGTGAGTATGAATTAATTATAATGTTATTTAATATTAATATTTGAAATAGGCTTATGGCAAGAAAATATAATCTTTTCCTCTCTCCATTTATTGATAGGGACCAGGTGGCGTGGTTTTTTCAGGCACGTGCCATTAAGTCGCAGTAGGAAATGTTATATTTCTGAAATTTTGAAAAAAAATCCACCTTATGCTTTGCCTTTTTTAAGATTAACTCAAATTTAACCAAAGCATGAGGTGGATATATGTAATCAAAAATAATTACCTAACTACTACAAATCTCTGCGAAGTCAAGCCTTTCAGTGATTTAAGCGTAATGTAATAAACGCCAGTCGTAAGCCGCGAAGCATCAACCGAAACGTTGTTTGTGCCGTAAGTGGCTGTGCCTGCGAAAAGCTCTGCTACTTCATTGCCCAAAGCGTCGCTCAAAGTCAAGATGACAGCTTCTTGCGTTGGTGCAAAAAACGATACTTGAGCAGCTGACGAAACAGGATTCGGCGAAATTGACATAAATTCAAAAGCGTTGCCATTTGCCTCTGGATTAATACCTGTTATGCCTTTGACAGTAACGGTTACGTATGCGACTGCGGAGGCAATTTCGCCACATTCGTTTTTGGCAATTGCGTAATACTCGCCGCCATCGGTAGCGACTGCGTTATCTTTTTCATAAACGTTGCCCGTAGCGCCGGCTATCAAAACGCTGTCCTTGTACCATTCGTAAGTTACGGGTCCAGCGCTTTCTACGTCGAAAGTGATAGTTATCATTTTGTCTTGTTGGACTACTATATTAGCTTCCGGCTGAGTTTTAACCGTCGGAGCTTTGCTAATTGTGATTTTAGCAGGTCTGCTCCAAACTTTCAAGCCCAAAGATTCAATCGTAGCGAGCAAGCGGTAATCCTCTTGATCGGTTTCGTTTACCATTGAGATAGTCAATGAATCAAGCTGAGCGCCCGATATGCGGGAATTATCCGTCAGCGGAATACTGCCTTTGTACCATTGGTAAGCGATAGCGTCGCCGGTGCTTGATTGCGCGCTTGCATAAAGCACTATATCTTGGTCTGCACACGAAATAACGGACATCGGCTCAGTAGTAAACATTAGGTCGATTAATCTCAAATATACTCTTTGCGATTCAACTCGCGAAGACTGGCAAAGTCCTTCAAAGGTAACGTAGTAATCATCGCGTTCATCTTGCGGAGTTACGCCGTTAATTGTAAGTAAGTTCGATTGAGCCCCAGCGATTCTTTCGTCATCGACAAGTGGCGTGTTTCCTTTGTACCATTGAATTTTTATATCGCCGCTCGGACGCTTGCCGGCTATGTGTGCTTCTGCGTAAAATTCAGCAACGCCGCCTTTTACAACATTTTGCGAGCTTGGCTGTTTGGAAATTTCAGTAGCAGTCGAAACATAAATTTGAATTGGCTGTGTTTGAAGTACTGGGCAAGTCCATTTTCCGGTTACCATAGCGTTGTAAGTGCCTGATGTTTCGTATTTTACATTTTTCAAATCCAAAGCGTTAGTGTTAGCGCCTGTTATAATTTTTCCGTCCTTGTACCATTGGTAATGTAAATCCGAGCCATCTGCAATTACTGTTAGCAAAATGTCTTCTTTGGCACAAAGCGTAGTCGATTGCGAGGATTGTACTGCCACTGGCGTATCCCAAATGAAATTGGAATAGCTTTTTGAATTGATATAAGGATGCTCGACGCTCGAAATGCGTAAGTTAAACGATCTTTCAGAAAATTCATGTCTTGGGATTTGCCATAGATAACCGTTTGCTTGTGCTGGCAAATTTTTGAACAATGATTCATAAGTGTAGCCATTGTCGAAAGTTATATCGACATTAACGAAGTCAACACCGTGGCTTTTCCAAGTGATATAATAGCCATAATGATTGCAAAGTTCTTCGCTGCTGATTGGACTCAAAAGCTGCAATTGAGGAGTTTCAAAATGAATTGGAGTTAAGCGCCCGCCGTTGGGATTAATCGTGCTTACGCTTGCCCAAACGCCGTCGTTGTCAGTCCATTCGCGAAGGATATTTCCATTTTCGTCATATTGTACAATTTGGCGAACGCCGCCCGATAGATTATTCGGCAAAACTGTTGCCCAAGCAGAAGGCGTTGATTCGTAATCTGCGAACCACCAAGGAGTTTGCGGCGGGAAGGTCGGTGTAGCAATTTGTGCGTTCAAAGACTGCACTACTGCCACCGAGAGCGGCTCCATAGCGTTTTCGCCGTAAAATACCAAATATGTTTTGGGCTGCAATTGGCTTTGCTCATCATAAATGCCTGTGGCAGCGATAGAATCAGCGCCAAAGTCAAGCATAACGGAGGTTTGTGTGCCTTTAAAGCGTTTGATGAAACGCCCGTCTTCAAAGCCTAAAGTCAAGAGCCAATAGAGAGTGTCTTGAGGCCTGAAAGTAGAGCCGTTTGTACCGATTAAATTCACCCAAAGCTTTTTGTTTGTTTGGGTTGCGCCCGTTGTAAAGAAAGAATATTGTCCGTCTTGTGTCAAATTTCTTGAGCTATTGTAAGTGAAAGTCTGTGTGTCATAATTAGCATGTATATTGACGCCCGAAGCATTGTTAGCCGGGGGCAACACATCGTAAGGAGCGTAATTTGTGCCGCCCGTAAAATAGCGGTAAGTCGTGTTCGGCAATAAATTATTTAGCTCTACAAGCGCAAAAGCAGGAATTCGAGGACCATAAGGGTCGCTACCCAAACTGCCGTTTCCTTTGAAATATTTTGGAGTAATAAGCTCTGTCTCTGATATTTCGCCCGCTACAGTTACTTGTCCTGTTGCCGGAGTAGTAAAGCCGGGAGCAGTTATTGAAATTGTGTAAGTACCGGGAGTGTCGAATGTTATGTTGTCAAAAGAAGCTATGCCTTGGTGGAACGTTTGAACTTTCGTACCGATGACGTTGCCCGGTCCAGTTGCCGAAAGTGTTGCGTTTACGTTTTGATAAGTAGCAACGGGGACGCCCATTTCATCTACTGCTTGTACAGAAAACGTAGGCAGCAAGAAGTTTTTGTGAGTTTTGCCGAGCAATCCATTTATGACCAAAGCAGAAGGACCTTCGACCAAGCTGATAGTCATAGTGTCAGGCGCAAGCGGCGCTCCATCGGGCGACCAAACGGCTACTCTTAAATCTGTTGTTTTATTATATTTTAAATTTGAAAATATTGCTTCATAAGAATTTGCTGGAACTACTGCCATTGTATCGCCAGTCAATGTTCCCGTGCCGGAAACAAATTTCAAGCGAACATTAGTAGCTGTCGAAACAAATTTAGGAACGCCCGCAGCGTCAGTTGTGTTTACAACGAGTGAAAACGGGAAGTTCGAGCTTGGTACAGCAGGAATAACGCGAGAAATTTTAAATTTCGTTGGCGTACCAATCGAAGATTGGCTTGTTACCGAAATATCGTCTATGCTGATAGAGGGACGCGAGCCTGACCCCGAGATGTAGTAATATTTCCAGCGAATGTAAACTACGGGCTGATTTTCAACTGCTTTTGGCAATTTAATATTTGAGAAATTCCAAATAGCGCCTGTAGCACCCATCGCCGAAGAATAGCGGTCTGCCACTACTTCAATTGGATTGCCCAGAGAATCAGCTACTTCTTCGAATGTGCCAGTGTCGCCGATTTTATATTGCAAACGCAAGCCATAGAGCCTGTCGCCTTGCAAAACAATTGCAGATTTCCATGACACTTTAATTGTATTGACATTTGTAGTGTTTAGTGCCAACACAGCAGCGCCCAAATTAAGCCCCGAGCCGGAATTGTTGAAACGAATTCCGTCTGTTCCTAAGCCATTTACGCGCGTGCCGCTTGTTAAATTATAGGCTGCGGTGTAGTTGCTTGCCATTTCGACAGCAAGTGCGGGGTCGCCCGTAGCGGCTCTGTGGAAAATCATATTGGCAGGGTAAGTGCCGGCAGGCTGCGTAGCTGCC
>JBBRJR010000108.1:0-8117 GCA_038218865.1 Kapaibacterium sp. (SeqCode)
TGGTGAAGAGCATCCAACTACGGCAGTTCGTTATTCGAATTTGGCATCAGTACTTAAAGACCTTGGCGATTATAATGGTGCGAAGGTGTTATTAGAAAAGGCTAAAATTTCAGATGAGAAAAATTTTGGTGAAGAGCATCCAACTACGGCAGTTCGTTATTCGAATTTGGCATTAGTACTTAAAGACCTCGGCGATTATAATGGTGCGAAGGTATTATTAGAAAAGGCTAAAAAAATATTTGAAAAAACCTTTGGCAGTGAGCATCCAAATACTTTAACTGTAAAACAAAATTTAAAACTTTTAATTGATGAAATGCAAAATAAAAACTCGCTATAACAGGCGTTTGCTGTCAGTGGCGGTGCAATGCTTCGTATGCCCGAATAGTGGTATTTTCAACTTTAGTTCTTCGTGGAAAGTTTAGTGGTTAAATCGCCACCGAACAGCAACCGCCAAACCGTTAGGGGTAAGCCATTACTTACAATAGGGTTAGCAAAGGGTAGCTTTTTTTCGGTATCGGGACCGGTTATGTATCCCGTTTCGTGGTCAGCAGTAACTATAAGTAATGTTTCATCCCACGAACTGTTTTTTTCGACCCAAGCAATAACGGTATCAATAGCTTTTGCGAAATCTATAAATTCTTCAATAACGCGTCCCTTCATATTTCCGTGCGCTGCCCAATCGATAGCTCCACCTTCAATCATCAAAAAAAAGCCTTTTTTATTCTTATTCAACACATTCAAGGAAGCCAGCGAAACTGTTGATAAATTGGGTAAATTAGAATTGAATGGCACAACAAATGGGTCTTCTTGTCCCTGATTATTGCCCTCAAAATAAGTATGGTCATCAGTTGTTCCTCTCCTTTGCTCAAAAGTCTCGGCTGCTTCGGCTACGCCGAGTAGTCTTTTTGGTACATTGCCTCGGGCTGCATTTTCAAATTCCTCTTTAGTCTGAATTACTTTCCAAGGGTCAGGCTTGCCATCGCCGTCAATATCTTGTACTTGGTAAGAACCGTCTGTTAGTTTGAATTTTGTGTCGCCTCGGAGGAGGCCGCTCCAAATCAAGCTGTCGCCGACATATTTGAATGTTCTGGCTGAGGCTAATTTATTTCCGTCGTGGTCAAAATAAGGGTTACCCGCTCCGATGATTACGTCCATTTTGCTACCCAGCAACATCTCGCGCGCAATTTGTGAATAATTATCTCGGAAAACATTGTGTGCAACAAAGCCTGCAGGAGTAGCATGACTAAGTTGAACCGTAGTCGCAACTCCTGCTGATTTGCCCAAACTTTTGGCTATCTGGCTTATATTTGTCAAGGGCTGTTTGTCTAGATCCAATCCCATCCCGCCGTTGTATGTTTTCAAACCACAGGAAAGGGCGGTAGCTGAGGCAGAAGAGCAAGTATATTTGGATTTAAGCCAATCAAAGTTTGCCCAAGCGTCGTCAGTATTGTATCCATGCGACCAATCCAAATCCCCATCTTCGCCAGTTTTTCCAGCTTTTGCAGAATATGTGGACATGCTAAGCACGACAGGGAAATGCTGGAATTTTTGCGAACTGTCCTGCCCATATTGGTACATAGTGCCTACCTTGACGTGGTTTCGCCCCATGCCGTCGCCTATCATGATTATTATATTTTTTGGTTGCTTAATTGCTTGAGCATTGGAAGTGTGGATTAATGTAAACAATAGCATCATGGCTGTTGTTACGTATAAAAAATATTTTTTAGTCATTATTTCTCCGAATTAGGAAAATTTGGTAACATTTTATATGATTTGACGAATAAAAACAATAATTAATATTTTATTCGTATTTGAAGTATTAATATTTATTTTGGTGAATATTAATTTATATTTAAAAAGTTTTCAACATTTAAGAAATAATTAGGAAAATATATAATTTTTAGCGAAATTGCCTTAACTAAAAATAATTTTCTCGAAATTTCGACGTTAATAAGACTTAAAGAATGAAATTATGCAAATTATATACTTTTTATGAAATTTTTTAAAAATGGAGGATTTATGAAAATGAAAAAGTTGGTCTCTGTAATTGGGATTTGCTCAGCTTTACTTTTTTCCTCGAATCTTTTGACTGATTGCACGAGCATGATAACCGAAGAGCAATTGCTGAAATTGCAAGACCTTCGCAAGCGAGAAAGTCAATTGAATCAAGAAATATCGGACAAACAAACCGATATGCAGAAAGTTGAAAGAGAGTTAAATTCTAGGAAAACTGAACTTAACGATTGCCAGAAAGAACGCGATTTTATTAAGCAAAAATTATCGCAATGGCCTAATGTGTGGCCCGATTAATCTTTTAATCACAAAATCAAATGTGTAACTAATTTAAAGTTGGAGAAATATGAAAAAGATATTCATAATTTTAGGGATGATTTTGTTTTCGGGTTCGATACTTTTGGCGCAATTGCCACCGACAAGCAAACCTGATGCTGAATTAACCAAAAAAGAAGCAGAACTAAGGATTCAAGATTTCGAGATGAGAGTAAACGCTCTTGAATTGAAATATAACGATTTGAATGCAAAGTATTCATTGCTTCAAACAGATTTAAAAAATGCCAATCAAGCCTTAATCGACTGTCGCGAAGAATCCAAACGATTGCTTGGCGTAACAGACGCAGAAATCGAAGCATTTGCCCAACGCTTAGGCGTTTTAGAAGGCAAAGTTCGCGCTATGAGAGGACTGAGTGATGATCAATTAGCTGACAGAACAGCTGACATCAGAATGCTCGAAGACGAGTGGACAGCTATGAAAGGCAATAAAATTGCCATCATGCCTCAATTTTTCCCCCGTATGGTTCAAGTCGGAAAAGACATAAAAGGGCTATATCGCGAAAAGAAAATAAACTCATATACTGTCGGTACTTGGGCTGAAGACAAAGATTGCTTGTGGAATATTTCCGGCAAAATGGAAATCTACGGCGACCCATTCCAATGGCCAAAAATCTGGCAAGCAAATACCGATAAAGTTCGCAATCCGGACATTATCTTCCCCGGTCAAGTTTTGATGATACCTGTAAAAGGTCCAAAATCTGACGACGAAATGAAAGCTGAAAGAAGATATTGGAGAAACAAGCGTGCCGCAGCTGAAGCTGCTCCTACTGCTGTCCCCGGTAACTAATACTTTGTCTTTTCATTTTTAAATTCCTTATAAAATGAACTTGCCCCTTACTTCGTTAAAAAAGTGGGGGCTTTTTTTTGATAATTTTTGTTTGTTTATTACAATTATAGTTCAAAAACAATTATTCAAAAATTCTTTCGTGTTTTTATTTTTTAAACTATCACCGAGATAAGATTATGTATTCGTCAATCGAAGATTTTAAAAAAGACTGGCTGCTTGAAAGCCGCGCAACACTTTCGATTTTTAATAGTTTGACAGATGATTCTTTGCAGCAGAAGGTTTACGATGAAGGTAGAACCTTAGGCACGCTCGCTTGGCACGTTACGCAAACGGTAGCCGAGATGATTAACGCAGCCGGATTGATTATCGAAAACTTCGAGCCAGACGCGCCTACGCCGTTGTTGGTGAGTGAAATTATTGCCAAGTATGAATATTTTTCTGGTAAATTCTTAGAAAAAATAATCGAGTGGAAAGACGAAGAGCTTATGGAAGAACTCAAAATGTACGGCGAGACGTGGAAAAAGACAGACGTATTGAAATCTCTTATTTTTCATCAAATTCATCACCGCGGACAAATGACCGTCCTCATGCGCCAAGCCGGACTTAAAGTACCCGGAATATACGGACCTTCCAAAGAGGAATGGCAGAATTTTGGTATGCCTCCGCAAGAATAGTTCAGCAAGGATAATTTGATAAAAATAAAATATATCGCTATCTTTGTTGGTTTAATGCTTTCATCACTAAGCTGCACCAATCCTTTTGCGCCCGCAATTAACAGAACGGGAGGAGCAAGCTTTCAGTTAGGCGACCAAAAAACAATCGAAGGCGTATTCAAAAATTTCAGCTATGCTTATAAATTCAAGGATACATTGCTTTATGGCAAGCTCTTAGATCAAAATTTTACTTTTATTTATAGAAATTATGACAAAAATATTGATCCGACATGGTCGCGTGCTGAAGATATGAACGCTACTGCTCGCATGTTCAATGCCGCACAGGATCTAAATTTAATTTGGAACGAAATACTTTCCCAAACGGGAGATTCTATGGCAATGGATATTTCGCGGAGCTTTTCGCTGACTATTACATTCTCGGCAAATGATAATATAAATCTATTCGGACGAGCTATTTTTTATTTAAAACGAAACTCACCGCAAGGGGAATGGAAAATTTTGCAATGGCGAGATGAATCAAATTATTAAATTGCACTTTTAAAAAAGGATTTTTATGCTACACTTAAAACCAATTATAGGAATAATAATGGGCAGCGATTCTGATTTGCCCGTCATGCAAGCTGCAACTGACGTTTGCGAGCATTTTGGAGTTCCTTATGAAATTAGAGTTGTTTCTGCTCACCGCACTCCTGATGACATGGCAGAATACGCCCGCACGGCTCACTTGCGGGGAATAAAAGTAATTATAGCTGGAGCCGGCGGTGCAGCGCATTTACCCGGCATGACTGCTTCACATACGCCACTGCCTGTAATTGGCGTACCAGTTCAATCTAAAGCGCTTTCAGGCTTAGATTCCTTGTTGTCGATTGTGCAAATGCCAAGCGGAGTGCCTGTTGCGACTGTTGCTATAAATGCTGCGAAAAATGCAGGGATATTGGCTATTCAAATTCTAAGTACTGGTGATCCGAAATTGATTGAAAAAATGTTGGAATATAAAAAAAATATGGCGATCGAATCTCGCAATAAAAATGAAATTTTCTCCTAAAATTTCTCTTGATATTTAAAATACAAGAATTTCACTTTATTTTGTTTAAGATTTTTTTTAAATTGTAAATTGCAATTAAGATATTATTAGAATTATTTATTCTAAATATCAATTGCAATTTTTTAATATAAAAAAAATGCTAATAGAGGCAAAGATGAACAAAATTATTGAGGCAAGATTTATCGGTCCCGAAGTAAAATTATTTCGGATAGATGCACCAAAAATAGCCGCTAAACGGAAAGCCGGACAATTCGTTATATTACGCGTACACGATAAAGGAGAAAGAATACCTGTTACCATAGCTGATTCTGACACTCAGCAAGGCACAATCACTATTATCGTGCAGGGCATCGGCAAAACAACTCAGCAGCTAAATTCACTCGAAGCGGGGGACACAATACACGATTTAGTCGGCCCGTTAGGCAAAGCTTCACATATTGAGAATTTCGGAACAGCAGTGAGCATCGGCGGTGGCGTCGGTACTGCAATTGCTTTTCCAACTGCAAAAGCACTGAAAGAAGCCGGCAATTACGTCATCTCAATAATCGGTGGCCGCTCCAAAGATTATATTATTTTAGAAAATGAAATGAGAGCAGTAGCTGACGAGGTCTATCCCACCACTGACGACGGCTCTTACGGCTATCACGGCTTCGTAACTCAAAAACTTCAAGAAATCCTCGACAGTGGCAAAAAAATTGATTTTGTTCTCGCTATCGGGCCCATTCCAATGATGGAAGCAGTCGCCCGCGTAACAAAACCTCTGGGCATAAAAACTGTTGTAAGCCTAAATCCTATTATGGTCGATGGCACTGGAATGTGTGGTGGCTGCCGCGCTTTAGTTGGCGGAAAGACAGTTTTCGTTTGCGTTGATGGACCCGAATTTGATGCACACGAAGTCGATTTTAAAGTTCTTACGCAACGGAACAGAATGTATTTTGAAGAAGAAAAGACATCGCTCAATGAAATGCATAATTGCACTTATGACAAGATGTTCGATGAAGGATTAAAAACGCAAAAGGAGAATGCTTGAAATGGCTAATTTAACACCAAAAGAAAGAATGGCGATTCCGCGTCACAAAATGCCTGAGCAAGATCCATTGGAGCGCGCTCATAATTTCAAGGAAGTCAATTTAGGCTATTCCGAGGCAGTCGCCCGCCAAGAAGCCGAACGTTGCTTGCAATGCAAAAAGCCGACTTGCGTGGGGGGCTGCCCCGTGTCGGTTAAAATTCCAGAGTTTATTAAAATGATTGCCGAAGGAAAATACCAAGAAGCAGCATCCATTTTGAAAATCGACAATGCTCTGCCGGCAGTTTGCGGGCGTGTTTGCCCGCAAGAAGAGCAATGCGAAGCTGTTTGCGTACTTACCAAAAAAGGAACACCAGTCGCCATAGGATATTTGGAGCGTTGGGCTGCCGATTGGGAACGCCGTAATATTGGCTTGCAAATCCCGGAAATAAAAGCGAAATCCGGAAAAAAAGTTGCAGTCGTAGGCGGCGGTCCAGCAGGGCTTAGCTGTGCCGGTGATTTAATCCAAATGGGACATGACGTTACTGTTTACGAGGCTTTGCACGAGATTGGCGGCGTTTTGATGTATGGCATACCTGAGTTCCGCCTTCCTAAAGAAATAGTGCAGGCAGAAGTAGAGGGACTGAAAAAAGTTGGTGTGGAATTTGTTACAAACTACGTCGTCGGGCTAACCGAAACCGTTGATGAGCTTTTTGAGCGATTTGATGCAGTATTTATCGGTGTAGGCGCGGGGCTGCCGTATTTCATGGGAATCTCAGGCGAACATTTGAACGGCGTTTATTCCTCGAATGAATTTTTGACGCGCGTCAATTTAATGAAAGCTTATGACTTTCCAAATTCTGATACGCCGATGTTTAATATAAAAAATAAAAACGTGGTAGTATTTGGTGGCGGCAATACCGCTATGGATGCCGTTCGTACGTCGCTGCGCTTGGGAGCTAAGCGGGCAATTATCGCCTACCGACGCACCGAAGCAGAAATGCCAGCTAGAATCGAAGAAGTACACCATGCCAAAGATGAAGGCGTGGAATTCATGCTGCTTACTGCTCCGGTGGAATTAGTGGGCGATGAATTAGGCAATTTGCGCGAGATGAAGATACAACGTATGCAGTTGGGCGAGCCTGATGCTTCCGGACGGCGTCGCCCTGTACCAATTCCTGATGCTATAGAAGTTGTGCCTATTGAAGTAGCCGTAGCGGCTATCGGCAATGGTTCAAATCCGATTATTTCAGCTACTACGCCTGATTTGAAGGTCAATAAATGGGGCAATATCTTAGTCGATGAAACAACTATGAAAACCAATAAAAAAGGCGTCTTCGCAGGCGGCGATATAGTTACCGGCGGTGCTACCGTTATTTTGGCTATGGGCGCTGGCAGAGTGGCGGCTAAATCAATTGACGAATATTTGAAAAATCCTGGTATTTGGTTAGAAGAAAAACAATAATTTATTTTTTAGACCTTTTCCTGGATATGTTTTTTAAAGTATTCAATATATCTGGAAATACTCGATAAAGTTGTATAATTTTAAATCCAAAATGCTTATTGGCATAATTCATAAAAAGTATGGAAAGGACTAAGTAATAAACAATATGCGGCAAAGCGATAAGAGGAGTGGAGTTTATTTTGCCGACGATAAAAAATGTAATCAGCCAAAAGATAAATGACACACACATCATTGCAAGCGAAGTTTTGGGTTTGCCATAAGCGATAATTATTCCACCTAATATCGTGAACGGCAAGCCCAAAGATACTATTGAAAGAATATTGAACATTGGGATCGCTTGATAATATTTCGCAGATAAGAATAATTTCACAAGTATCTCAGTAAGCCCTAAATTTAATAATATTACTGAAAAAAGATTAAAAAAGAATATAAACGATATGGACTTCGTCATCATATCGTTTAGGGAAGCAAAATCGCCTTTTGCTATTTGCCTGACGGCTGCTGGGTAGATTAATCCGTTTGCAGCATTTACGATTTCTTCAAATACCCGAAATAAGCTTTTTGCAAGAAAGTAAAGACCGACTACTTGCGTTTGGAAGAAAAATTGAATGAAATATATATCAAATTGCCGCGGTGCCAAATGGACTGAACTCGACAGCATATAAGGAGTAGAGAACTTGACCACTTCTTTTATGGAAATTTCTCCTTTTCTGCGAAATTTCAAATCTTCTTTTATTAAAAACAACGAGAAAACACCACTTATTCCTGTACCTAAAAAATATATAAATACA
>JBBRJR010000109.1:0-8089 GCA_038218865.1 Kapaibacterium sp. (SeqCode)
GAGTACTCCATTAATTTCCCCTCGGAAACAAATCCTACGTATTTACTGCCCTCTACGACGGGCAGGTACTTAATCTTTTCTTCCTTCATTATATCATCGGCATGCTTTAAAGTATCGCTAACGCTTACTTTGAAGACGCCCTTATTCATAATTGCGCCGATTTTGGTATTTTCGCTCGTTTTAATCATTTCATTCTCCATTCGTCAAAAATCAAATTCTTTCGTTATTTGATTCCAAAATAGTGTAAAAAACAATAATTATCAAATTTTATTTTCTTTGTATGTAATTTTTAAATTATATTTGTAACAAAACTGACGTATAAGTGTTTTTTTTGATATTAATTATTTTCTATAAAAACAAAAATCATGAAAAAATATTTTATTTTCCTTGTAATTTCTTTTATTCTTATAAATAAATTAGACGTTTTTTCCGTGCCCGATGATACTAAAGACTTTGCATTTATCGCTGATGTGCGCATTGATTCAATTAATAATCAAATTAATTTCATCTGGCAAGCTGACACTAACGCCCGCATGTATTACATTAAGCGTAAGTTGAAAGCTGACAAAGACTTCCCGCCCGAATACTACGCCGAGCTTACTGCTGACGCCAGCTCATTCACAGATTCCGCCGTTTCTCGCGGCACAAGCTACGAATACGGCTTTGAAAAGTGGTGCGGCAAATACTCCGCTTGGAATTACTTTAACGCCGGCTGGGACTTGCCACCCGTAATCTCTCGAGGCACTTTGCTACTGCTCGTTGATTCGACGATGGCTATGGTTTTGAGCGAAGAACTGAACCGCCTCGCCCTCGATATAACTGGCGACGGCTGGCTCGTTATTTTAAAAAAAGCGCCGCGAGCTACGGATTTTGATAAAGCCAAAATGGAGAGAACTAAAAATATAATATTAGATGTATATAATAAATCAAATGGAAATCTCCGATCTGTCTTGCTTTTGGGCAGAGTCCCCGTTCCTTTCGCCGGAGATTATGCAATTGACGGACACGATCCCGACCACAAAGGGGCTTGGCCCGCCGATACATATTATGCCGATATTGACGGCAATTGGACAGATTCAATTGTTTCATCAGATTTATCAAATTATTCTCATCAATTTAATTATCCATTCGACGGTAAATTCGACAATTCATCAATCCCTTCTGATGTGGATTTAGAGTTGGGGCGCATCGACTTTTTCGATTTGCCTGCTTTTAAAGATAGTGAAATCGAACTTATGAGAAATTACCTACGGAAAAATCATGAATATCGCACAAAAATTATATCTTATGAGCAAAATGCCGTTATCGATGACAAATTTAAAACATACTCGAATGAAGAATTTGCATCCGCCGCTTGGCTTAATTTTTCTGCACTTATGCCAATTGCAAACATAGACACGGCTTCCATTCGCCAACATTTACTAACCAATCGCTATCTATTTTCTTATGGTTGCAATTCCGGCGGCATAAACTCTTGCTATTTGGTTGGCTACACCTCGGAATTCCCTGATAATCCGCCGCAATCGGCAATTTATACAGCCTTAGGCTCGTATTTCGGCGACTGGTTCTTTCCCGATAATTTTCTTAGGGCTGCTCTTGCTTCCCACGAGGCAGTGATTGCTTCCTTTTGGCTGGGACGCCCATTTTGGCATTTGCATCATTTGGGCTTAGGCGAAACGCTCGGCTATTCTACTAAAATTTCTCAAAATAATCTGCTGACCTACGAATCTACTTCAAAATACGGCAATCGTATGCCACATATCGAGCTTTTGGGAGACCCCACGCTCAGAATTCACATTTTAGAGCCGCCGAGTGATTTGGAAATTGTAAATTTAGCTGAAAATAGAATTAAATTAAAATGGAATGCCCCGATTGATGCGCCATTTGGCTATATTGTTTTGCGTTCGGGTTCATTTAATGAGCCTTTTGAGCTTATTCCTTCACTTCAGCAAGGGACAGAATATATAGACAGCCTGCCGCTTTTGGGTGAAAACATCTATCAGGTGCGAGCTGTAAAAGAGGAGCATACCCCGACAGGCAGCTATTGGAACAATAGCACCGGAATCTTTGGTTCAGTAAAATTCCCCGTCATCGCATCAACGAAAAAATTATCCATCTTTGCGGCGCCTAATCCAGCTTCTCGCTTTACTACGCTTGCCATCAATAGTAAAATTGACGGCAACGTGCATATTTCGCTTTTCGATGCTATAGGAAAAAAAATAAATTCTTGGATAAATAAAACAAGTGTGCCGGGTTTAAGTACAATTGATTTGGAATTGACTGACGGCGCCGGCACTTATTTAGCTCGTGGCAGCTATATTATTTTTGCAACCGATGGGGAAGGGCACTCCGATAGTTTCAAAATTATTATAAAATAAAATGTTCTAAATTCTACCACCCAACGCTGAAGCCGGCTCTCATCCAACGCCCGGGCTGTGGCAAGTTCGCTATGTCCTGATATTTATTATCAAAGATATTGCTTGCGTCAAAATATATATTTGCAAAATCATATTTATACGACAGCCTTAAACCAGTCAAAAACACTTTATTATACGGCATTTCCTTATCTTGCTTATAATTATAATATGTGCCGTCTCGCTTTTGGTAGGACATATTTATATTCAGTCCGAACCCCTTACCAAAATCCAGTCCTGTCGTAAAAATAAATTTATGTCTCAGATAATCTAATGCAAAAAGAGATTCCAGTTCTTTCGAGCTTTTCTCCGATGTAATGAAGGTGTAGCCTATATTTGCGAATTTCACAATACAGTTTTCGCCGATGATACTTTTGGGATAAATAGAAAATGCTGTTTCGAATCCCAAAGTGTTTAATTCTGTTAAATTCATAGTTTGCCAAAGAGTTGAATCGGGCTGTTTTACCCAATCAATTAAATTTGTTCCTAAATTGTAAAACCCGGAAACCGAAACGCTCCAAGCTTTCTCGATGTATTTTGTGCCAATTTCTAATGATAGAGATTTTTCAGGTTTCAAATTGATATTGCCTAAGTTGGTTGGTCCTTCGTAATATAAATCAGTGAAATTAGGCAATCTGCCCGATTGATTTAAACTTGCGAAAATACTTGCGTTTCCGCTCAATTTATAGCTCGCGTCGATGCCGCCGTAAATGTCCCAGTCAAACCGAGAATTCCAATTCGCCATGGCACCCAAGGAAATATTGAAATTATTAATCTCGAAAGCATGCTCAACGAAAATACTTGCGTTATCTCGGTAATCATCATGCGTGTAATATGCATATTTCTCGCCGTTTACTTTAACTGGATTTTTCCGCAATTTGCCCAAGACATTGCTCAAAATTGATTCATGCCGTAGTTCTAATCCGAGTGAGGACACGCCTAAGCTATTCGGAATGGAAACTTTTGCATCGCCTCCGGTCGTATTTGTTAGATGGTAATTATACCCCGTGTACCAGCTGGGCCAGTCTTTCGTACCTCTAAATAATTCAAATTTATCGAAATGAGTTTTCAAATATACTTTTGATGAAAAAACAATTTTATCGGAATTATTTTTGAATCCAAAACTTGCAAATCCAGCTGTTGTTTCTTCATATTGATTGGGAAAGGCAGCAGTATAGAAGCTGTTTGCTCCAAAATTCCGAATATTTGCCCCAAATTGTAAAGAAAAATCACCAAACTTAGTAGTTAAATCATTTGACCCGAAAGCATTAAGCACGTCTGTGTCTGTATTATCAATGTAACCATCATTTTTTTCACGTGAAATTGAATAGTTCGTTCTAAGATTTTTTAATACTTCAGCAGAAACTGATAAATTCATATCATAATAACCATATTCACCGCCGGAAGCTGCAAGCCTAATTTTTCTTTCCTCGCTTGAACTTTTTGTGATAATATTTATACCGCCAGAAAAAGCATTCGCGCCCAAAACTCTACCGCCGGAGCCTTCCAAAACTTCGATTCTTTCTATGTCTTGCAATGATACCGGCAAATTTCCGTTGTGATGACCCGTCTGAGGCGAATTAAACGCAATGCCGTTTAGCATTATTAAAGTCTGGTCGAATGAACCACCTCGTATTGAATAATCCGCTTGGCTCGAAGGTCCGCCGCGTTGCCGGATGTCCACGCCTGATAGGTATTCGAGTAATTCATCAAGATTTTTTACGGGTGCGTTTTCGATTTCTTCCAGCGTTATCACATGCACAATCCGTGAGGTTTCGCTGTAAAGCGAAGGCTGCCGAGAAGCCGTAACTACAACGGGATTGGTTTTTACTGACATTTCTTCTTGGGCTGTCAAGCAAGCCCCAGCGATTAAAAATACTGACATAGCAGTAAAGATTAATTTATACATAATTCCATAATTTTATAAAACAAAACACACAAAATTAAACAGATTTTTTAAATTAATTTTCTTTTTTTCTTTTTTTTATTTAAATTTGTTGATATTTATTTACAAATACAAAATAAGGTAAAACTAAAAATGACTGAAAATGAATTATTGGATAAAATCAATTCTCTTACAGACAATGATTTAAATCTTACGTTTGAGCAATTGCAAGCGGTAAAAAACATAAAATTTACAGGTAACAAGGCACATATCACACTTGAACTTGTTGGGCCTATTACAGTAATTGAGAATTCTATTACTAAACAAGTAGAAGAAATATGCCAAGCAGCTGGTATAGAAGCCAGTATCGAAATAACTGAAATTTATCAAGAAGATAAAAACAGGCAATTTTTAAAAGGCGTAAAGCACATAATCGCCGTTGCTTCTGGAAAAGGCGGCGTTGGCAAATCCGCTTTAGCAGGCAATATAGCTGCCACTCTCACAAAAATGGGTGCCAAGGTCGGCTTGCTTGATGCCGATGTCTATGGACCAAGCCAACCGACAATGTTTGGCTTGAAAGATGCTCATTTGGAAGCAGAAACCGACGGACACGGACGTACCGTTGCCGTGCCGATAGAAAAGGAAGGACTGAAAATCGCATCTATGGGTTTTGTTTTAAACAAAGACGAAGCCGCTATTTTGCGGGGCCCAATGTTAGCCAGCTATTTTTCTTTGCTGTTCGAGCAAATCGAATGGGGCGAACTGGATTTCATGGTTTTCGATTTGCCTCCAGGCACAGGTGATATTCAACTGACTCTGGTACAAAAAATTCCGTTAAGCGGTGCAGTGATTGTTACAACTCCACAAGAAATAGCTTTGGCAGACGTTCGCCGCAGTATCGCCATGTTCAAAAAAGTAAATGTAGATATATTAGGTGTACTCGAAAATATGAGCTATTTCTCGCCGGAAGATAATCCCGAGAAAAAATATTATATATTCGGCAAAGATGGCGGCAAAATCATTGCTTACGAAGAAAATGTACAGCTTTTGGGACAAATTCCTCTTGACATTGAGATGCGTGAAGCCAACGATAGCGGCAATCCAGTTGCTATGAGCGGTCGCTCACCACAACAAGTTGAACGTATTAAAAATGCAACAATAAATATAATCTCTGAACTGCGCAAAAGAAATTACGGAAAATTAAACAATTCGGTAGAAATATCAATATGATATTAACTGCTTGTATTTCGACTTATGATACAGCCTAGACAAGAAAATACTACTTAATCAACAGTCTATTAGGATAATAATTTGGATACCCATTCCGAAATGATTGAAAGAATTGAAACGATACTTGACCAAGCCCGCCCTTATCTTGCTTTAGACAAGGGCGGCGTCGAGTTCGTTTCTTTTGACCCTATAATCGGCATACTTGAATTAAGATTCACAGGTGCATGTGCTGCTTGCCCATTGCAAATGATGACTCTTCGCGCAGGCATTGAAAAGCTTCTCCAAAACTCCCTCACAGAAATTAAACGTGTAGAGAAGGTTATTTGATTTCATATAGTTGTCGCAGCTTTACAGAAGTCTTTGTTATTTCGTCTGATAATGAATGAATAATAATTACTTTTTTTCTTTTATAACATATTCAGAGGCTGTTGATGAAGTCCAATTAGCATGTCATTCCCGCGGAGGCGGGAATCCAGATGTGTGCAAATAACTGATAAATAAATAGGAGGCTGCCCCGATAAGTAAAGTTCGACTATTTAGCTATAACCAGCGAAATCTGAATTTTTCTATATCGCGTGGCGATAATATTATGGTAACAATCAAATAAAAAGTAATTTACTCACTCTGTAGGAGTTATATATAATCGCTACGCGATAAATGTCTTCTTAATTTTCAAGTGTTACCATAATTCAATCGCTAAGCGATAAGGAAATTATTCTAATTAATCCTATTTCTATCAAAACATAACTTATAGGGGTAGCCACGACAAAAAGGCTATTGTTAGTAAATCAACAGCCTCTTAACCGACAGTTTTGTATTACATGAATAATTATTATTTGTAGCAATATTTGATAAACTAATCGCACTAAAATAATGAATAAAAGATAATATATGTATGATTTATTGATAAGTCAAGGTTAATTTTTTAGGGGAGCAAAAGAGTGTTGGAATCGTTGAATTTAAATTTTGTATGATTCAATATATTTGAAGAAAGAGGGTAAACTATTCAAGCCGTCAAAAATAATTTTTTATTATTAAAATAAAATAATTTTATCATAATAAATAATAATCGTTATAAATCAACAACTTATGATTTAGCTTGTAAATTTATTGAAAAAATATTATTTCTTTTAAAAAAAAAAATAATAATACCAATCTTAATTCGATTTAATAATCATTATTTATACATTTAGCAGTTTTGTTTAACATTTTAGTAGGAGTTTAAATGACCAGATCATTAAAACTATTTAGTATAACTTTACTTCTTGCATTGTTTGCAATGAGCGAGGTTTTCTCAGCTGCGCCGACGTATCCGGCGCGCTACATGACATTTTCTAACATCATGACCACATCAGTAAGAATTGCTTGGATTAATGGCAATGGTGCAAAACGCGTTGTCGTAGGCACTACTGATGGAGCTTTGTCGCACGCAGCTATTGCTGGCGCATTAAGTACAGTAACTGAATATACTGACAACGCCGGCGTTTGGGGAACAGCCCCAGTCGTTACTGTTGGCGCATCCAGCGTAAAGGTATTGGACGTACTTACGGGAAGTTCCCGCGTATCTGACATTACCGGTCTAAGCGGCAATGGTAATTACTATTTGCACGTATTCGAATATAACGTAGCCGGTGGAATTGCTTACACTGCTGCTACGGGCGTAAATAACCCACGCACACTCGAAACTAACATTTTGGCTCCTATGAATTTGGTGGCATCTACTGCCACAGATGCTTCACGCACAATTTCATGGACTGACCCAAATTCACCGTTAGCAGGCTCGTATTTAATTGACGTTGCGACAGATGCTAACTTTACATCTATGGTTGGCATTTACAATGCTCTAAGCGTTGCAGGCTCACCATATACAATTTCGGGCTTAGCTCCGAATGCACAATACTATGCTAAAGTTCGTGCCGTTTCTGGCGCTAAAACCAGCAGCAGCTCCGATACTCTTATGTTTTGGACAGGCTCAACACCTCCAGTTTTGACAGCTTCGGGCTCGACAACATTTTGCGTTGGCGGTGCAGGCGTTGATTTAACTTACACTCCCGGCACATTAACTTACACTTGGCTGAAAGACAACGTAGATCAAGCTGAAGCTACAGCTACTTATAACGCAACAGTGGCGGGCGACTATAAAGTTCGCGCAACTAACGATCACGGCGTTATTACTTATTCAAATATCATTACAGTAACAACAAATCCACTGCCAACAGCTGGACTTACAAGCAGCGACGTGGACAACATTATTTGTGCTGGCACAAGCGTTACTTTCACAGCTACTGGCGGAACAAATTATGAGTTCTTCATCGATGGCATAAGCGTACAAGATGGCGCTTCAGCTACATATACAGATGCGATGTTACTTACAGGCAATGAAATTCATGTAGTTGTTACAAATGCAAGTGGCTGCGAAGCAACTTCATCTACAATCACAATGACTGTTAATCCTGCACCTACAGCAGTTGCAGGCGGAGCTGCTTCAACTTGCGGCTTGACTGCATACACAGTAACTGGCGCATCATTCACAAATGGTACTGCTCTTTGGTCACACAAT
>JBBRJR010000110.1:0-8047 GCA_038218865.1 Kapaibacterium sp. (SeqCode)
GGTGGGCGAGTCTTCGCCGCGCAGGGTCTGCGTGAGTTCGAGATTGCGGCGTGTGGTGAGCGGCAACTCGACCAGCTGGCCGTTGCGCTGTACGCGGAGCCCGCGCCTCATTGCTGCAAAAGCAAGGCGAACTTGAAAAAAGCGAGCTTGATTTGAAAAAGTTAGAGGAAAACTTAAAAGCGGTAGAAATCGATATAGCAAAAAATAAATCAGAGCTTAATGCTTTGACAAATGAAAAATCTCGATTTCAATCTCAAATTAATAATTTGCTTTTCTCGATTGAAAAAAAGAAAAACGAAGTCGCTACGAGCGATACCGCTAAAAGTGAACTGGAGATTACAATAGAAAAAAACGCTTCAGCGCTTTCTACAATGGAAGAGGAAATTATTCTTTTGCGAAATAAGCGTGATTATTTGCATAATGAAAAAAATTCTTATTCGGAACAAATTACTCAGACAGGCAATACTTTAAGCGACTTGCGCAAGCAATATGACGCCGCAAAAGAGCAAATCCACGAAAAAGAGTTAAAGCAAAGCGAAATCGTTACTCAAATTAAAATAATCGAAGAAAAATTTGCCGAAGACTACGAAATTGCTAACGAGCAAGAAAAGCCTGAGCCAACGCCAGAATTCCAGCCTGAGCCGTCGAAGGCGCAGATTGGTGAAATACGCAGCAAGCTCTCAAATTTGGGCAGTGTGAATTTCCTTGCCTTAGAAGAATATGAAAAGGAAAATGAACGTTTGAATTTCTATGAGAATCAAATAAACGACCTCGTCCAATCTGAAAAAACGTTAAAGGAAACCATCGAGGAAATAAATCGAACCGCTGAGAGCCGCTTCATCGATACGTTTGAAAAAATTCATGTGAATTTCAAAAAATTATTTATTGCACTTTTTGGCGAAGAGGGCGAGGCGGAGCTGAAAATAGACCGCGATAATTTACTCGAAACAGATATTGAAATAATGGCAAAGCCGCCCAACAAAAGGCCAAATTCAATCGAGCAGCTTTCGGGCGGCGAAAAAACGCTCACGGCAATAGCTTTGCTCTTTGCTATATATTTGGTAAAGCCATCGCCGTTTTGCATATTGGACGAGGTCGATGCCCCGCTTGACGATGCGAATGTAGAAAAATTCGTGAAATTGATAAAGGAATTTAGTTTCGACACTCAATTTTTAATTGTTTCGCACAATAAAAAAACGATGACAGCCGCCGATACGCTCTATGGCGTTACTATGCAAGAGGTGGGCGTCTCGAAAACGGTATCGGTTTCGCTTAATCAAACCGATACGACGTTTTAAACATGGTTTGGGGGCGCAAAAATGGAAACATTGCTTTTGGTAGAAGTAAAATGTTTGAATTTTAATAATTATGGGACTACAAATTTAAATAATTCATGTTTTTAGAATGAAAAAAAATTTTTGAATGCCCAAGAAGAAAAACAACTTTTTTTCTTGAATTAATTACAGTAAATTTGCGTTCTGTTATTTAATCGTTTCTATTAATAAAAAGGAGCATTTATGCTAAAAACTTTAAAAGTTTTATTTACTGGTTTTATTTTGTTTTCTTTATTTTCGTGCAATCAAAATGAAAATGACGCTATAAGCTCATTTCCTGATTTAAAAAAGCCAATCCTTAATAATGAAGATTGGCTAAGTTACTCTTGGCAACCTATTTGTTCTATTAACCCATAGAATCCCAAGAATTTATTTGATATAATTGGTTTAGAACACAACAATGCCTTAGACTATGTAATTGCTCATGAACCTTCTTTGGAAGTCTATACAACTTACTCTCAATATATTGATACCCTCTCTTCTCTTATAGCTGATTATGCATATATCAATAAGCCAAATTTAGATCAAAATAAGTATTACGACTACTTAAGAAATACGCTTTCATTTCGCTTTCCTCAAACCTATGAAGAAGTTGCTAATTTGAACGCTGTAACTCAGAAATGTGCTAATTATAGGAATGAATTTCTTACATATATGTTAGAGAATGAATATGGCAAACAAAAAAGTATTGAATTTTTAATTGATACAATTAAAACAATTGAGGATAAGATTATTAACACAACTTTTGATTCAACTATGACTAACGATGAGAATGTAGATTTATTAAAATATTATTCTATTCTACGCTATAGTTTAGTATACTGGTATGAAGTTGATTCCCATATTAGAACAGATTATTTGAATGCTGAATATGAAGACTATGGTTGGAACGGTACAGGTATGGACATGCCTTGCAAAACCAAAGCCCAATATGACGCAGATTGGTCGAAAACACATCCTTTCGATGGGCACGGGTACGAAGCGGCTGCATATTCGAAAACAATGATGGCTGCTAAATCTGTGGCTAATGCAATAGGAGATGCTTTTATAAAAGTTGGAAAATGGCTGAAAAACCTTATCTAATAATTATTTAACTCAAAATCTAAATTATGAATATAAACATTCTGAATATATTAAAGGCTGAGTTTAAAAAGATTAATCACTGGGCGGATTTATTAGTATTATCATTAATTGCATTGTTTATAGTATTATTTGCATTTTTAATAATAAAAAGCGATACCGAGACTATTGTTGGAAAAAACGCTTTTGATATTCTATTTTATGATATGTCATTTAAGCTATATGTTCTTTTGGCTCTTCCACTTATAACTGTGATTTTTACCAGTAAAGCCTATAGTTTGGAGTTTCATAATAAGACTAAAAGAACACTATATACTATGCCCGTCGAGCGAAGCACATTCTTTTTTACCAAGTTGAGCGTTGTTTTGCTTTATAACATTTACTCGATTATATTTTTAGCTGTATCTTATTTGTTGCTTCGTACTACGTTTACATCAAACTTAAACATTTCGTCTACTTTAGATTTAATGAATTTATTTAATTATACCATATTAGGCATAATAGCAATCACCTTAGCTGTTATACCAGTTTCAATTTTTCACTTGTGGTTAAGTTCACGGAAAATATCTTTAATATATAATATTTATATATATATAGGAATATACTCAATTTCTTTAGCTATGTATTCTAAATATATAGTGAATCAATGGTATAATTTCTATTTATTTCCTTACTTTTTTCACAAACAAATATTTATTTATTTCAAAGACCATTTTATTGATTCTCGGATAGAATATTTCTCTGCACATAATTATCCGTTTTTAATGTTCATTGTTATTATTTCAATTATACTTGCCTTGGTGTCGTCTAAATATTTCATAGATTATAAAGATAAAAAGTATTAATAATTTTCAAATATAATCACCATTATAATTATAGTGTTTAATACTTTTTCCAAAATTTATTTTTTAAAAATATTAACATGATAAAAATAGAAGCTTTATATTTCAAATATGACACTGACAATTTTGAAGTCAATATTGAAAGTTTGCACTTTTCTCGGGGTGGAATCCATTGTTTGATAGGTCCAAACGGATCAGGAAAAACTTCTCTTTTAAGCCTTTTAGCTGGTCTTTTCCCGCCTGCAAAAGGAAGGATTTCTATCAACAATATGGATTACGCGAGCAATCGAATTGAAATCTATGAAAAAGCATTTTTTTCAATTGATCAGCCTGGCTTTTATGGCAATATGAATGCTTACGACAATCTTGAAATTCACTGCTTATACCGCAAGAAATCCGCAAGCAACATTTCAGAAATATTAAAGCTTATGGAACTACGCAACGACGGAAAGAAATACAAAAACTACTCTACTGGAATGAAACAAAAGCTTAACATAGCTGCAAGCCTTTTGCACAATCCGCAGCTCATCGTTTTAGACGAGCCGTTCAATGCTCTGGACCCAGGTGCAGTTATTAATATAAAAGCTATATTCCAAAAATTCAATCGCGAGCTTGGCACTACATTTGTTATTTCCACGCATTTAATAAAAGAGGCTGAGTCTTTTTGCACGCATTTTTTAATGATGAAAGACGGACAAATTGTGCTTCAAGATAGTATGGCGTCTGCCAGCAATGGGTTAGAAATTGAATATAAAAAAGTATTTTTGAGCTAAACCATTCGGCAGGCTATTTCTGCCCTAATATATGAAGCGCATTAGTCCAAAAATATTAAAAATATTTAGTTATTAAAAAAAATATTTGGTAGGTTTCAAAAAAGTTTGTATTTTTGTAATCCTAATATTATGTTAAACATAAAAAATTTAAGAGCGGTATGGCTAAACAACAGACCTTTGGCGACAAGCTAAAGAAAAAAAAGGGCGACGACAAGATTTCTGTAAAAGTAATCAAAGGCTATCGCAGTGAAATCGGAACGACCCGTTTCATAGAGAAATTTGTAAAGATTGATTCGATTGATCAAATCGATAAAATTGATGTAAGTAAATAAATAATAGAATAGGTTAAGTAATGAAAAAAGGTATTCATCCGAACTACCATAATGTCGAAATTGCTATGACAGACGGCTCGACATTCAAAACCCGCTCTTGCATAAAAACCGATCGTATGGTTTTGGATATCGATTCAAAATCGCATCCATTTTTCACGGGCAAGCAGGTTTTAGTTGATACTGCAGGTCGTGTCGATCGCTTTAACAAACGTTTTGAGAAAGCTCAAAGTATTATGGAATCAAAAAGGAATAAATCATAATGAACGCAATTTATCCAATGCAAACCGGCAATAATAATACATTTAAGCCAAACAAACGCTCCGGCAAGAAAAAACCGAATCCGATGAAAGATTCGAAAGTTGTTGATTATTTGGACGGTAAATTCCTACAAAGATTTACTAACGACCAAGGTAAAATTTTGCCCCGTCGCATAACGGGCGTAACTGCTTACCAACAACGCCAAGTAGCTACTGCTATCAAGCACTCACGCCATCTTGCTTTGATGCCGTTCGTTGCTAACGATATAGCTTAATTTCTGCTGCATTATATTTTTAGCGAAGCCCTTTTGAATTATCAAAGAGGGCTTTTGCTGTTTTTACTCGCCGTTTTTGGAAACATCCTTTACCTGTAAGATAATTGAAATAAAATATCAAATATCAAATTTCGTCGTGCCTAAAAAATAAATGTTACTTTATTTTTTTATAGATAATCAAAACTAATTTTTAATCAAGGATACTTTAATGAAAAATACTCTCTTGTATGTTTTATTTTTATCATTTATAACTTTGTCGTGCTACGGCAATGAAAAGGAGTCGAAAATGGACGGCAACATATATCAATTCACCGCTAAAACACTCGACGGCAAAGACAAATCTTTAGCTGATTACAAAGGAAAGGTGCTGCTGATAGTGAACGTGGCGAGCAAATGCGGATTCACGAAACAATACAGCGGCTTGGAAGAATTGTACAAAGAATACAAAGACCAAGGCTTCGAGATATTGGGCTTCCCCTGCAACCAATTTGGCTCGCAAGAGCCGGGCTCATCAGAAGAGATTGCGGAATTTTGCAGCCTTACCTACGGCGTAACTTTCCCGATGTTTGAGAAAATTGACGTAAACGGCGACAACGCGCATCCGCTCTATAAATATCTCAAAAGCGAAGCAAGCGGAATGATTACAGACGCCATCAAGTGGAACTTTACCAAGTTTTTGGTCGATAAAGACGGCAAAGTAGTTGATAGATTCGCTTCGCAAACGACGCCCGAAAGCATCGCTCCGAAAGTAAAAGAACTGCTGAAATAGTTGTAGAAAGTTATCGGCAATCAGTTTTCAGTGGTCGGCGAAGAAGGCGGGGCTTCGACAAGCTCAGCCACCGAAGAAGGGTATAGGCTTTGGGCAGTGGTGCCATGTGGAAGGCAGGTTTTCTTTTGTTGGGACACGGCATGCCGTGTCCTTGAGCCCTTTCTCTATTTGGGCGGGTTTGGAACCCGCCCCTACATTTGACCATTTTCCCTACCCCGTCGGAGTAAAATGTCTATAACAAACGCGCCGGCTCAAGTAGCGAAGCGTATCGAAACCAGCAAAGAAGCTGCTATCCCAGATGTGGCACACCTCGAAGGTGTTGAAGGTGTTGAACGTCTTGCTTGTCGGTTGGTGGTTACCAGTTTTCGGAAAAGCAATTCATCCGATGACTTGAAGTCATCGGATGAATAAATAAAAGAAGTGGGGATAGTTGTTTGCTACTAACATTGCGCTCCTACGGAGCTTCTTTAGATGGCGTCCACCTCGAAGGTGGACGCCATCTGGAATGTGGCACATCTGCATCAGCTTCTGGGCGAACTTGCGTTCGCCCCTATTGCCTTCTTTGGTGGCTCAAGCGAAGTCGAAGCCCTGCCTTTCACCGAAAACTGACCACCGATAACCGAAAACCCTGTCCCTGCCTACTTTTTCTCTATGCAGCAAGGCGATTGCTCTACTCGCTCGTATTTGTAATTAATTAATTGTATGTATAAATTCAAGCGTCGCACTGGGTCGTAGTCCTCTTCGTTTTCTTTCGTTACTTTGTCGTAATATTTTCCTTCTATCAATATGATAATTTTGGCTTTTGCCAAAGCTTCGGCTCGTTTTTCAGCGCTCAGATAGTTTGCCAAAGGATTAAATACCAAGCCTCCGTTCATATAGTGATTGAAGTTTTTATCTTGCTTTAATAATCCCAAAAGCTCTGTGTAGCCGAAATATACACGCAGTTTAGAGAGGTTTTCATTGTCTGCGTCGAGCGAAGCGCCGTTGCCAATTGTTTCATCTGAAAAAACAATTTTCCCAGAAGCATCGACTTTGCCTTGCAAATAGCTTATCGGATTGCCGATGTATGTACAAAGTTTTGCGTCGCGTCTGTCGCTGTAAGCCTCAAATTTTACGAGTAATTTCGTGTCGGGCGAAAGCACGGCGAGTTCATCCATTGCTGGCAAAAAATGCTCAGTAATTTCATTTTTCATTACCCTAAGATTTTTATCCACATCTTTAGCATAAGTTCTATATTCTTCAATTCTATTTTTGCGATTTTGTGCGTTCCAAACGCCGTAAGTGCGGTGGCGCGGATGCAATTCTATGCAGGCAGCGCTCTCCAAATAGTTATCTTTCTGCATATCGAGCAAATGCTGCTCCAAGCCGCGTGAAGTATTTACTTTCCAAAATGCGGTCTGGTAGTAAGGCACATTTTTGTTGTATTCGGCTGCAAAATTTACAAAATCAACAGAGCATACTGGTTTTACGAAATAGACAGGTTCAAGCAGTATTATATCATTTATTAGCGTATCCTGTGTAGTGGGGCTAATATTTATTCTTTTTATATGCGTATATTCTGATTTTGCAGCGGCGCCTATGGCATTAATCGTAAGCGTATCGTAATTTGGAATAGTGTCGAATTCTACTAATTTATATGATTTTTTAAGTGTTTTCCCGCCCGATAACCATTCGCGTTTTGTTATTATCTCTTTTTTTAGTTCAACAAAAGGCTGAGCCTGCGATATATTTTTCTGTGCAGGCAGCGAGATAATGCTAATATCTACTGGTTTTTCTGGCTCTCTCGGCGGACATTTCACGAAATTAAGTTCGACTACTTTTTCTGATGTAATCGATGTTTTTTCCTTAGTTTGTGGATTAATCTCTACTTTTGCAACAGATTCATTTAAATTAGCTGCGTTCTCGCCCATCGGAACGATTGACGTAACGTAAGTTGTGTCATAAGCCACATTCAATGTCGGATTGACAATTGAATCGTATTCGATTATCTTTTCGCGGCGATTAATAGTCGGCTCCAATATATTGATTTGCCGCGCAGTGTAGTATTTTATTAAGCTGTCGCCCGGCATGTCGCAAAACAGCGTATTTTTGTTCGAGCCGCCGAAGACGTCGTATTCTTTCCCAGCTTCGAGTTTGTAGCTTAGCGTTGCTTTATTTTCCATTATTTCCCTGCCGGAGGAAATGTCCACTATCTTAATTACTGGTTCCAAAACTTCGCGGGAAGCATCCACTTTGTCGATAACCGTAACATTCAGCACAGCCATAGGCGGCGGTGGCGGTGGTGGAGGCGGTGGAGCTTGACATTCCAGGCTATAGGTGAACATATAGAGGTCGAAGCCGCCACGGCTGACGACAACTGTGTCGCCTCTGTTATTTTTCGGCTGC
>JBBRJR010000111.1:0-7988 GCA_038218865.1 Kapaibacterium sp. (SeqCode)
CCGCGATAATTGCTCCAACAATATAAAGCGTCCATTGGATATTTGGATTTGGAGACATAAGCGATTGAATAACTGCTGCCATAGCATTAGCTTGAGGAGCTACCAGCGGGTCAGCTTTCGCAGCTTCTGCTTTGTACGTAGCAGCTAATTCAGGTGAAGCTGTATTGTTGTGAACTGATGTAATTTCTGCGCGTGTCAATTTATCTTGGTTTACAAGATAATCATCAGCCGTGAAGCCGTAAGATGAATTAAGCATGAATATAACAACTCCCACAGTAGCTGCGGAAATGATTGTACCCAAGAATTTCCAAGATTGCTGTTTGATTGGCGTAGTGCCAAGCCAATAGCCGACCTTTAAATCAGTTATAAAGCCGCCTGACATCGAAAGAGCAGTACATACGATACCGCCGATAATCAATGCGCTGAGCATTCCTTGCGCTCCGACTAAGCCAACTTGTGCAAGTACGAACGATGACAGAATAAGCGTCATAAGCGTCATGCCCGAAACGGGATTTGTTCCGACAATAGCAATAGCGTTAGCTGCTACTGTTGTGAACAGGAAGGCGATAATAACAACTGTAAGCAAAGCTACAACAGCTTGATACATCGTTAAGTTCATGCCTGTTGCCAAAAATACGAATGTGCCGATAATTGTAAGCAAGCTCAACATAACGACAAAAGTCATTTTCATATCTTGATTTGTACGCAATTCGCTTTCGCCATCGGCAAGTTTATTTTTGCCCGTTATGCCGTTATATGCCAAAACGAACGCACTACCGATAATTTTTGATGATTTCAAAATACCGATAATACCAGCCATTGCAATAGCTCCGATACCGATATGGCGGACGTAATCTCGGAAGATAAGCTCTGGGCTCATTCCAGCGAAAATACTTGCACCACCGGGGGCTGCCATATTGCCAATGTGATTTATCAGTGGAATTAACACCCACCACGAAAGCAAAGACCCAACTGTTATAATCGTAGCAAAACGCAAGCCTACGAGATAACCAAAGGCTACTATCATAGCGCTGACGTTGAATTGGAAAACGAGTTTGAGCTTTTCGGCGAGGTATTCGCCAACTGGCACTACGCGTGAAGTAACGACTTCCTCCCAAAGGCGGAGCGTTGAGAACATAAAATCAAAAAGTCCGCCGACAAGTCCGCTCGTAATAAGTATTCCGGCTTGATTGCCGCCTTTTTCGCCTGTAATTAAAATTTCAGTTGTCGCAGTAGCCTCAGGAAAAGGAAACTTCCCGTGCATATCTTTTACGAAGTACTTGCGGAAAGGAATTAAAAATAAAATTCCCAAAAAACCACCAAACAGCGACGAGAAGAAAATTTGATAAAATTGGACGTCGAGCTTTAAAATATAAAGTGCGGGAATAGTAAAAACTGCGCCTGCTACAATTACGCCCGAACTCGATCCGATTGATTGGATGATTACATTCTGGCTGAGTGCATTTTTCTTTTTGGAAAAATTTGACAAACCTACTGCTATAATAGAAATTGGAATAGCAGCTTCAAATACTTGACCAATTTTTAGACCAGAATATGCCGCAGCTGCTGAAAAAATTACAGCCATCAGTAAGCCCCAAAAAACAGAGTAAAGCGTTACTTCGGGGAAAACTAAATTAGCCGGCATTACCGGTTTATATTCTTCGCCCGGACGCAATTCGCGATACGCATTCTCGGGCAAGCCGGTTTTATCGGTTTGAATATCCATTAAAACTCCAAAGAATTAATTATATGAAAATTATTTAACTGCTCTTTCTGTATATATCTTGCAAATTTCAACCAAAGTCTCAACTGCTTTTGCGAGTGCGTCGATAGAAACCCATTCTGTCGGTGCGTGGAAATTTTGCCCGCCAGTGTAAATATTTGGCGTAAGCAAGCCCATTTCCGTCAAGCGTGAACCGTCCGTTCCCCCGCGAATTGGCTGCCAAAAAGGCTCGACGCCGGCGCGAATGGCTGAATCCCATAAATTATTTAAAATTTCAGGACAGGCATCCAAGCTGTCGAACATATTGCGATATTGGATTTTTACTTCCATTTCAATTTTTGTCGTCGGATAGAGCGGCTCTACTTCTGCTATAATTTTTTCCATTATTTCTTTTTGGCGTGTTAAGCCTTCGGTTTTGAAATCGCGAAATAAAATTTTCAGTTCTGTTTTGGCTATGCTGCCTTCGATAGTATGCGGATGGATATATGGCTCGTAGCCTTGGGTAGTTTCCGGCGCCATATCTTTGGGCATACGAGTGATAATATCAGCCATAGCGCGTATGGAATTAACCATTATATCTTTTGCCGAACCCGGGTGAATGTCGCGACCATAAGTACGAATAGTGGCTGCATCGGCACTGAAAGTTTCTTTGTTCAGTTCGCCGGGCATGTCCCCGTCGATTGTATAAGCATACTTTGCACCAAATTTTTCTAAACTAAAATATTTCGTGCCTTGCCCGATTTCTTCGTCCGGCGTAAAGCAGATGCGGATATCACCGTGCAGAATATCTTTGTTATCTTTTAATATTTCTACTAATTGCATAATTGACGTAACGCCGGATTTGTCGTCCGAGCCTAAAAGCGTAGTGCCGTCTGTGGTGATAATTGTGTGTCCCAAGCACTTTTGCAAGTTCGGATTTTCAGCCATTGTGATAACTTTGCTTGTGTCGCCGGGCAAAACGATGTCGCCACCTTGGTAATTTTCAATTATTTGTGGTTTGACGTTTGCGCCGCTTACGTCCGGTGCTGTATCAACATGTGCAACAAATCCAATAACTGGCACTTTGTCGTAAGCTGGATGATTTTCTGGCAAATTTGATGGAATAGTTGCCATCAAATAGCAATTATCATCTAATTCTGCATCTTGGATTCCCATCGCTTGCAGTTCAGCGAGCAATATTTTTTGCAAATCGAATTGCTTAGCTGTCGAGGGAAATGTTTCCGAATTTGGATCGGATTGAGTGTCCACTTTTGCGTAGCGTACGAGTTTTTCAATTAATCTTTTCTTCATATTTTCTCCTTTTTTCTATTTTTTATTAAAATTGCAAAATAAAGAATGTTAAAAATATGAATATTTTTTTTACTTTGCTATTTAAAATGTTGATAAAATGAAAAAAGTTATTTTAAAAATGAAAATTTATATTTTGATAGTCCTCGGAGTAATTATTTTATTTCAGGATATAATAGCTGGAGAGCCAGTCGTACTGGAGTATAGCGACAGTTTGATAGGTCAGCAAGACAGCTTAACGCAGGTAAGAAAATTAATTGGTAATGTACGTTTGCGGCAAGGCGACGTTCGCTTAACATGCAGCCAAGCAATTCAGTACCTCAATACAAATCGATATGATTTGATTGGGAATGTGGTTATCACCCAAAATACTTTGACACTGAAAGCGCCGCTAATAAAATACGATGGCAATACTTATATAGCCGATGCGAGCAAAGGCGTTTCGATTCTGGATAAAGAAACTAAACTGACTGCTGAACAAGGAACATATTCTACGCGAACGCTTATCGCGGAATTTGAAAAGGACGTAATCGTCGAAGATGACTCCGTAATTATTTATTCCGACTTCATCAAACACAACAGAAATAACCGCGTTTCAAACGCTTGGGGAAATGTATTGATTGATGCCAAATATAGCAATGCCTTGCTCATCGGCGATTCGGTAGTAAATATTCCGCAGGCGAGCTATTCGGTAGTTTTCGGAAGCCCAAAATTACTGCAAGCAGACTCATCGATTACAATATCAAAGGACAGCACAAAAACGAATGGTGACAAAATCCGCGTCGATACCCTTACAATTGCTGCAAATAAAATGGAATCGTTTCGCGATTATCAAAATGAGCGATATTACGCAACGGGAGACGTGGAGATTATTCGTGATAATTTGTTGTCAAAATCCGGAAAAGCTGTATATTTCAAAGATAAGGACATGTTGTTTTTGGAAGAGGCGCCTGTCGTGTGGTATGATTCGACGCAATTGCAGGCGGATTCGATTACTGTCCACATAGAAAACAAAAAGCTGCGGCTTTTGGAAGCAAAATCGAGCGCTTTTTCGATTTCATCAGCGGATACGATTAATGCTGTAAGAAACGACCAGCTATCGGGCAATCAAATAGATATTATTTTTGAAAATGATTCGCTGAAATTGATAAATTCTTATGGCGACGCAAAATCACTTTATTTTATCAGTACAGACGAAAAACCAGATGGCTTGCTTAGCGTCGGGGCAGACAAGATAACTATTCAAATGTCGGACGGCAAAGCAGAAAATATCATAATGACTGAAAAAGTACCGGGCGAGTACGCACCGGAGCAAATCATACACGGTCGGGAAAAAGAGTATTACCTACCCGGCTATAAAAAGGATTATACTAAGCCAAAGCCTATTGATTTAATGTTATTTAAATCGCGGAAAAGATAGTTCGATAGCTTAGCAAATATTAATTATCTAAATTATAATTCGGGTCGTCGGCAATTAATTTTTCTATCTTTGTTACTTTTCTGTCCAGCAAAAAAGTATAGATGATTAAGCCTACAAGTATCATAAGTACGATGGTTAGTACTATGAATATTGAATTATCATGAAAAAACTGTTCCATTTATTCTCCTACGCGTTTTTTTAATAGATTGGTTCGGATAACTATATTCAGCATCCAAAAATATAATAATGTAAAGCCAAGCATGCAAAGCCCGTAGGCGAACATAAGCTGAGAGTCGAGCATACCGCGAGATGTGTTCAAAATAGGACCACTCATTCCATCGCCTTGTGCGCCCGGGTGAAGCCCTGTGCTTACTCTCGGCATAACAAATACAAGAAACGGCACGGTTACGAAAGCAATAATCGAATATACCGCCGAAGAGCGAGCGCGAAATTCCTCTCGCTCAATACCTGCCCTCAATGCAAAATATGCGAAATATATTAGTAGCAATATAAAAATTGATGTCTCTCGCGGATCCCAATTCCAATAGCTGCCCCAATTAAATTTCGCCCAAATCATGCCCGAAACTGTTGCTAAAATCGCAAATAATGTACCCAAAGCAGCAGAGGACGAAGCTGCAACGTCGTTGCTCGTGTCCCCGTTACGCAGATATTTTATTGAATAAATCATTGAAATTAAGTACGACAGTACAGCTATCCACGCCATAGGAACGTGAAAATTAAGTATCTTTATTCTGTTATCAAGCGATAAAATATAGGGATATGTAATCCAAGGCGAGGCTTCGACTATTTCAGCCAAGTGTAAATTGCCGTTTGCTTGCTCAACCCAAATATTTAAAAGCCAAGAAGTGCTTTGTTTCAAAATAGCATAATTATGTTCATCAACAAATAATTTATGCGGAGAGCCTTCGTGATTACTACCACCATAGATTTCCACATATTTTTTTTGCGTAACGGGATCAATTTGATAAACATAATCGGTTAAAAACACCTTCGTGGGAATGCTTTTTTTACCAATATATTTTCCTAAATATTCTAATTCTTCGAGTTCGGCAGCTACTCGTGGGTAGAGAGTGAGCCACGTTCCGAAAATCAAAATTAACGCCGTGATAATTTTCCACCACAAAGCCTTGGGCTTACGAAAGCCTCCCCACAAGCCCATAGAGATTGCAAGAAACAAACTCGAAAGTATTATAGTTAATTTCATAGGATTTCTATTAATATAAAAAATCAAAGTTAATTAAGTTATTTAAAACTACCAAATATTATTTTTCATTCGGATATGGACAATACTCTCGAATTGAACAAATATTGCATTTTGGCTTGCGAGCTACGCAAATATTTCTGCCGTGATTAATGAGGTAATGCGTAAAAGAAACCCACTTTTCTTTTGGTACGAGCTTCATCAGCGCAAATTCAATTTTCACTGCGTCGGTTGTACTGACAAAACCCAAGCGATTGGAAAGCCGGACGACGTGCGTATCTACAACTATTCCCGCGACGCCGAAGCAATGACCCAACAGCACATTTGCCGTTTTTCTGCCGACGCCGGGAAGTTTCAAAAGTTCTTCCATCGTATCGGGAACCTTTCCGGCGTATTTATCGATTATCATCTGGCACGCGCCGCGTATGCTTTTAGCTTTCGCTTTGTAAAATCCGGTGGAATAAATATCTTGCTCCAATTCTTCCGCCGTCGCTCTTACGAAATCTTCTGGCTCGAAGTATTTTTTAAAAAGCTGCTCGGTTACGATATTTACGCGAGCGTCGGTGCATTGAGCAGAAAGAATAGTCGCGACGAGCAATTGCTCCGGAGTGCCAAAATTCAATTGAATTTTCACATCAGGATATTCTTTTGACAAAACATCTAATATCGCTGCCATTCGCTGCTTTTGTGTCATTTTTACAATTGTCCAGAAAGTTTAAGTCTTTTTCGAAAATCATCGATAGTTTTTTGCAAGCCCTCTTTTCGGTCAATTTTTGGTTGCCATTTTAATATTTCTTGGGCTCGCGTGATGTCTGGCTGGCGGATTTTCGGGTCGTCCGACGGAAGGTCGCGGTAAACTATTTCGCTGTTGGAATTTGTCAGCTCGACAATTTCCCGCGCCAGTTCTTCCATAGTTAATTCACTCGGATTGCCGATATTAACGGGATTTACTTCATCTGACAAAAGCAGCCGATAAATGCCTTCGACCAAATCGCTTACGTAGCATACCGAGCGGGTTTGAGTGCCGTCGCCAAAGACAGTAACTGGCTCGTCATTCAGTGCCTGCGAAATGAAAGCCGGTATAGCTCGCCCGTCGTTGATTCTCATTCGCGGACCAAATGTGTTGAATATTCTAACTATGCGCGTATCCAGATTATGATAGCGGTGATAGCCCATAACCATAGCTTCGCCAAAGCGTTTGGCTTCGTCGTAAACACCGCGATAGCCCACAGGATTGACATTGCCCCAGTAATCCTCCGTTTGCGGGTGAACCAGCGGGTCGCCATAGACCTCGCTCGTACTTGCGAGCAGATAGCGAGCGTTTTTGGCAAGCGCTAAGCCAAGCGTTTTGTGAGTTCCGAGCGAACCCACTTTAAGCGTTTGTATAGGCAATTTTAAATAATCTATCGGCGAGGCAGGCGAAGCGAAATTAAGAATATAGTCTAATTGCCCTTCGACATAGATGAAATTCGTTACATCATGAAAAATAAATGAAAATTGCTTGTTTCCAAAAAGATGAGCTATATTGTCCGGCGAGCCGGTTATAAAATTATCCATACAGATAACGTCGAAGCCTTCGGCAATGAATTTTTCGCACAAGTGCGAGCCTAAAAATCCTGCACCGCCCGTAATTAATACTCTTGGCATTTTATTTCTATCCTATTTTTTATAAAAATAATGGACCGCCGGGACCTAAGGGCAAGCCCAAAAGCATCCAAGCTACAAGTAAAAGCGTCCAAAAAATTGTTAGCATAATTGTATAAGGTATCATCGTCGATATAATTGTTCCGATACCGTAATCTTCATCATATTTTTGTGCAAACGCAACAATCAACGCAAAATAGCTCATCATCGGCGTTATCAAATTTGTTACCGAATCGCCAACGCGAAACGCTGCTTGCGTCAGTGCCGGATGATAGCCCAAAATCATAAACATCGGAATAAATACGGGCGCCATAATTGCCCACTTTGCCGAAGCGCTCCCCATGAACATATTGATAAATGCCGACAAAAGCACAAAAGCTATAATCAGCGGAATACCCGTCAGCCCGATATGGCTCAAAAACTCCGCGCCGTTTATAGCGAAGATTAGTCCTAAATTACTATACTTGAAAAAATATACAAATTGCGCAGCAAAAAATACAAGCACGATATAGGTGGACATCGTACCCATCGATTTTATTATATGCCGCATAAAATCTTTATCGTTTTTTATAGTTCCTACCACGAGACCATATACCATTCCCGGGATAAGGAAAAATATTAGAATGGCGGTAATTATCCCATCAAAAAATGGCGAATGCAGTACGTCTCCTGTTTCAGGATTACGCAATATC
>JBBRJR010000112.1:0-7939 GCA_038218865.1 Kapaibacterium sp. (SeqCode)
AGCAGCCAATATGTTTCTGTTGTTATAAAGCCAAAAAGATTAGGTGTAATCGAAGATACACTCTATTTTGATAACTACTTCGAGCCTTATGTACATTACTCAGCAATTGTTCCGACTATTTACACGAGTGATGTCAATTTCAGCGATACGCCCGTCGGCGGAACCGTCTATAAAACCATAGACATTTACAATTTCGGAGACCAAGCGGCAACAATTATCGGCGTTCGCTTCGAGGGAGATTCAACGATTTTCAAGATAGACAATTTCAATCCCCAAGCCAATCCGATAACTATTTATCCGGGCGGCTTAGCCAAACAGCTTATACTTAGCTTTAAACCAGAAAAAGATAATACCTACCATAGCCGCATTGAATTTATTATGGGAACTTCCAACACAGGCTTTTTAGACGTGGTTTCGCTGGTAACAGGCAGAGGTCGATAGATTAGCCTTTAGGTTTGCTTAGCGTCCGCAAATTCTTGAAAGTAGTATATTTTCAAAAAAAAGCATTTTTATCTTTTTTTAATCGAAAAAAAATGATAAATTTGTAGTTCGTGTTATTTATTTTTATAAAAACCTAAGTAGGTGAAAAGCTATGCCAAAAATGAAAACAAGCGGTTCGGCTAAGAAACGCTTTACTATTACGGGCAGCGGCAAAGTAAAACGCAAGAAAGCTTATCACAGCCACATATTGACAAAGAAATCGCAAAAGAGAAAAAGAAATCTTCGCGAAACAACTTTAATATCAGCTGTAGATCAGGCTCGCGTCAAAAGGATGCTCGCACTGTAAATTTTGCACTAAGCCTTATTTACCCGGCAAAAGGGGACTGAAGCTCTCCCTAAGCCAAAAAATTATTTATTAATCAACAAAAAGGTGAACTATGCCAAGGTCGGCAAACAAAGTAGCTTCGCGTGCCAGACGTAAAAAAATGCTCAAATTAGCTAAAGGCTATTGGGGAAGAAGAAAAAACGTATGGACTATTGCGAAGAATCATATCGAAAAAGGTCTTTTGCACGCTTATGTAGGCAGAAAACTTAAGAAAAGGGAATATCGCGGTATTTGGATTGTACGCATTAACGCTGCAGCACGCATCAACGGTACAACTTATTCAAGACTTATCCACGCCTTAAAAGAAAACAATATCGTTATCAATCGCAAAATTCTTGCTCATTTTGCAATGAACCAACCAGAAGTTTTCGCGGCAATCGTTAAGCAAGCAATGAATAAATAGACGTTAGCTAACAGGTTTCAGCTTGTCAGCAGTCAAACGTCAGCTATTATTGAGATTTAAATGGACTTATGCCCCGAAAGGCACTAAGTCCATTTTTCTTTTTTTTACTAATCTAAAAAAAGAAACTTTGAAACTAATTTCTTTTTTTGTAGTTTGAATATTGTTTTGTTTCGATTTTTTCAAAATGAGAAATATGGGAAAGGAATGTCCACTTCTCGCAGAATAATCAAAAATATGGCTTGGATGAGCGTTGCTGAATTCGCCACAAAAGGCGTCAGCTTCGTTACGAATGCTTATTTAGCCCGTATTATTTTGGAAGAAGGCTTCGGCTACATTAATTTCGCTTTGGCGACTATGGTTTATTTCATGGCATTCGTTACTCTGGGGCTCAATGCAATAGGCGCCCGCGAGATTTCCCGCTCCCCTGGAGAAATAAAAAAATATGTCAATTCCATATTAAGTATCCGCATAATTTTAGCAGTTGTTGCATTTTTGGCTCTCGCTATCCTTTTGGCAACTTGGAATGTTTCGCCTCGGCAATCAACAATTGTTCTAATCGCCTCGATGAATATTATTTCTGCCGCTATTCTTTTGGATTGGTATTATCAGGGCATCGAGAAAATGAATATTTTGGGTTTAAGGCAGATATTTTTGGCTGTTTTTAACCTGCTTGGAGTGTTGTTTCTCGTTAAGGGTCCAAAGGATACTGATATCGCCATGTTCGTTTTAGCAGGCTCTTCTTTATTGAATTCTGCTTGGCTTCTAGGGATGTACATACGCCAAAATGGCATGGTATCCTTTGATTTTGACAAAGAATTCTGGCAAAAAATAATTCGCTCCGCCATTCCGCTGACTATTTCGCTTCTTTGTATTGCAGTACTGAGTAATATGAATATCATCATGTTGGGAGTTTTACTGCCAGATTCCGAAAAAATTGTTGGACTTTTTACAGCAGTAATGAAAATCGCTGTGTTGATTATTATTCCAATATCAGTCATCCAAATAGCTTTTTACCCACATTTTTCCCGCTCGGAAGCACGCGAAAGCCGGCGAAAGGCTTTCGAACGCTATTTTGTGCTTAGCCTAATCGTGGGCATGATAGCGACGAGCCTTATTTATTCCTTTTCTGATTTTGTCGTCGCAACAATTTATGGTTCTCGATACTTGCCAGCTTCGCACATACTAAAATTATTGATGATTTGGATTGCAATAGGTTATGTGTCCAATCCTTCGATGTATCCGCTTATAGCTTGGAAAAAAGAAAAAAAAGTAATGGTAGTTGTCCTTATAGCCGCTTTCTTTAACATAATTTTCAATTATTTTTTGATACCGCGATTTGGTATGACCGGAGCCGTTTGGACGAGTATTATCATAGAAGTGTTTATCATGGTCATGTTTTCGACTGCAATAATTAGAGAAGTAGGCACTTTCCCGTTTATTAATATAATTAAAATTTTTATATTAGCTTCTTTAAGTTCTCTTTCCGGATATTGGATATCTCTGGTTTCCGGCTCAGAATTATTAGGCATAGCTTGCGCACTTGTGCTTTATGTATCCATTATTTTTGGTTTTAAAATTGTTACAGTAAGTGAAATAAAAGGATATATCCAGCGATGAAATACGATTATCTAATTGTCGGAGCAGGCTTTGCAGGCTCAGTTTTGGCAGAGCGGCTTGCAAGCCAAGGCAATAAAATATTGCTCGTCGAAAAAAGAAATCACATTTCCGGCAACTCTTACGACTATAAAAATGAAGCCGGAATCGTCGTTCATAAGTACGGGCCCCACATCTTTCATACTCAGAACAAAAAAGTATGGAATTATCTTTCACGATTCACCGATTGGCACGAATATTCCCACAAGGTTTTAGCAGAAGTAGATGGCAAAAAAGTTCCCGTACCGTTTAATTTTAATTCTATTGATATATTGTTCGATGAAGTAAAATCGCGAAATTTAAGGGAAAAGTTAATACAAACGTATGGCGAAGAGGTGAAAATTCCAATTTTAAAATTGAAAGAAACCACTGACGATGAACTTAAAGAATTAGCCGATTTTATTTATGAGAAAATCTTTTTGGGCTATACGACAAAACAATGGGACTTGAAGCCCGAAGAGCTGGATTTCAGCGTTACGTCTCGAATCCCAGTTTTTTTAAGTCGCGACGACAGATATTTCCAAGACGATTACCAAGCTATACCGGCGCAGGGTTATACCGCTATGTTTGAAAAAATGCTAGACCACCCCAATATCGAGGTACTTTTAGAGGTGGATTATAAAAATATTATTGATAAAATAAGTTATGACAGAATGATATTTACCGGCGCTATAGATGATTTTTTTAATTACAAATTTGGCTGTCTTCCCTATCGCAGCTTAGAGTTTGATTTTCAAACGCTTGACAAAGAACAATTCCAAGAAACTGCACAAGTTAACTATCCCAACGCCCACGATTACACGAGAATAACCGAATTTAAGCATTTTTTGCCAACAAAAAGCAATCAAACCACCATTGCTTATGAATATCCCAAAAGCTACAAAGTAGGTAAAAATGCCCCCTACTACCCTATTCCCAAAAAGGAAAATCAGGAATTATATGAAAAATATAAAGCCCTTGCCGACGTGCTCGCTGGCAAAGTGTTTTTTGCTGGTCGTCTCGCCGAATACAAGTATTACAATATGGATCAAGTAGTCGGAACTGCCCTAATGCTTTTTGAGAAGAAATTAATAGGTAAATAAGCAAGCAGTCGATAGGCTTCAGGCAGGACTTCGGCAAGCTTGAGCCACCGAAGAAGGCAGTAGGAAAGGTATTTAGTTTCCGGTTTTCAGTTTTCAGTTTTCAGTTTTCAGTTTTCGGTGAAAGGCATTAAACGCAGATTTTCTTGAAGAGGCTGTCTCATAAGTCAAATGACGTGTTTTTAAGATTGGCACGTATGTTGAAATGACCTTTTTATGATACCCACATTTTTAAACATCCCCCGACCCCCTCTTAATATCTTTTTCGTTTTCAATTTCATGCAAAGCATCTGCAAGCGTGTCTATTACCTCGTCCATGCTATTCATTGTCCGGTTGTTGATTTTATTTCGTTCCCTTATATAGTCCCAAAGATGTTCCACAGGGTTAAGTTGCGGGGAATAAGGTGGCAAAAAAGGAAATACAATATTGTCTGGAATTACTAATCCTGAACTAACATGCCAGCTAGCATTATCCGCGCAGAGAATTATTCGATATTTTTCATAAACCCAAACAAACTAATCAAAAAACAATAATCGAAATCATAGCAGACTCCCCATTGATTAAGCCCAATCGGGCATTATTTGTTTGGAATATGTTAGGGAATTTTGTAAATTGCGAAATCATTTGCTGAATGGATTGTAGGGAAGTGAGCTATTTGGCAATTTTCAAAAAAAACAAAGGTCAAACACTATGAAAAAAATAATTACTATTCTTTCGCTTTCAATGCTATTCGCTATTCAGGCTTTTTCACAAGCCATAATTATTAATCATAATTGTACTAAAATATCAGAAATTCCTGAACAATCAATTCAAACGGCGAAACAAAATCTGCATATCGCTTATGGTCACACATCTCATGGAAGTCAATTAATTGACGGCATGAATGGATTAATCGCCTTTATGAATGAGAAAGGTTATACAAATAATCTATACTCATGGAATAATGGCGGAACAAATGGAGCTTTAGACCTACATGATTACGCAATGGGAGGTGATGCCGGGTATTTTCCAGATTGGGAAAATAACACACGCAGTTATCTTGGAGTTCCCGATTCCATTACCGGTAGAGGAACAGGAGATAATTCTGATGTAAATGTAATTATCTGGTCGTGGTGCGGACAAGTTGCGTCTCAGACTCAAAGTTCTATGATTAATGATTACTTGGCTCCTATGACCGAATTAGAAGCGGATTATCCGGGAATTAAATTTGTTTATATGACCGGTCATTTAGATGGTTCTGGATCAGACGGGAATCTCCATCTCCGAAATGAGCAAATTCGTAAATATTGTATTGATAACAATAAAATTCTTTATGATTTCGCAGATATTGAAAGTTACGATCCAGACGGTCAAATAAATTATATGTCTTTAATGGCTAATGATAATTGTGATTATGATTCTGATGGAAATGGCTCGCTTGATAAAAATTGGGCAACAGAATGGCAAAGTTCACATGTTGCTGATATTGATTGGTACAACTGCTACGCAGCACATAGTCAGGCGTTAAATGGAAATCTGAAAGCGTACGGTGCATGGTGGCTTTGGGCAAGCCTTGCCGGCTGGAATCAAGGTACAGGGATTCCAGAAATTCATCAAAACACCCAAGTTGTAACAGTTTCTCCAAATCCATCAAATGGAAAAATTATGGTTACAATTGATAACGGTAGCATGAACGCAATTGAAATATTCAATCTGATGGGGACCAGAGTTTTTTCTTCTTCAGACGTTCAACCGGTATCAACTAAAGCGATAAACCTTAATGGACTGGCTAAAGGTATATATCTTATAAATATTTATGGTGGAGAGAAAATTTACACAAAGCGAATTGTTATACAGTAGAGATATTTTAAGATGATTGTGAGCTATACTCACATATAAAGCAAGTATCGCAATTAATTAGTATTTCATTTCCTCATGCCCAACCCTGCCCGATTGATATATTCAGTCGGGCATTTTTTGTTTGGAGGGAATTGTAATATTTTGTAAATTGCAGTATTGATGGCAGGTGGTGTTTTTACAATCGTTGTATTTATTAAAAGGAATTGACATGAATATTCAAGCTGATAAATTAGACTTAATTGAGTGGATATCCAAGTTGGAGGACGATTCAATTGTTGATAAGTTGTTGGGAATAAGAAGCGATTATTTAAAGTCTAAAGATTGGTGGGACATTTTAAAACAAGATGAAATTGAATCTATCAACAGAGGTCTCCAAGATTTCGAAGTAGGCAATACTCATTCCCACAATGAAGCACGTATGGTTTATGAAAAATATTTATAAACTAATATGGTCAAGCGAAGCATTGAACAACTTAAAGGCAATTGTCAATTACCTTGAAATTCGTTGGACTAAAAGAGAAATTATTAAATTCTCTCAACTTCTTGAAAATAAGATAACTATAATCATTGATAACCCATTCCTTTTTCCAGAAAGCATTAAATCAAAAGGCATTAGAAAAGCAGTTTTAACAAAACAAACAACAATTTATTATCGTATTATTGATAATGAAATACATCTAATTACTTTGTATGACAATAGACAGAACCCAAACAAACTGATCAAAAAATAATAATCGAAATCATAGCAGGCTCCCCATTGATTGATTAAATTCAGTCGGGCATTTTTATTTTGGAATAAATTTGAAAATTTTGTAAATTGCAGATTAGTTTATTGAAGGAATGTAAATAAATGAGTTTTCAGTCATACTAAAAAACAAAAATAGAAATGAATAAAGAAAAATACCATCCAGAGAAATACTGGTCAGAAGTTGGTCAAAGAATAGAAAAAAGAGATAATGCGGAAAATGTAATTGCAGGAGATGACGAACCTTACTACAGATATAAAAGAAAAGAATTTATAAAACTTTTAAACGAAGTAGAATTTAGAAATAAATCAGTGTTAGAAATTGGACATGGACCCGGTGGAAATTTACTTGAAGTCTGGAGACATAATCCCAAAAAGTTAAAAGGGGTGGACATTTCTGAACAAATGGTAAAGCTTGCAAGAAATAAGATACCTAATGAAATACACGTCCAAAAAATAAACGGAACAGAACTTCCTTTTAATGACGACGAATTTGATATTGTCTTCACTGTAACAGTGCTTCAGCATAATACGGATGAAATGATGCTTCGGCAATTAATGTCAGAAATTGGAAGGGTTAGTAAAGATAAAGTTATATTATTTGAAAGAATTGAGAATAATATACATGGAGATGATTTTTGCCTTGGTAGGCCCGTTTCTTACTACGCTGAAATAATGAATAAGTTCGGTTATGAGCTTGAATCCAAAAAATTCATCAACATACGGACGAGTTATTTTGTTTCTGGTGGAATAAGGAAAGGCTTGAATCCAAAAACAAGAAAAGAAGGAGAACCATTAAACAATGTATCCAATTTACTTCAAAAAATAACAATTCCAATAACATCTAAACTTGATAAAATCTTTAAATCAGATAAAGATATCGGAAGACTTGTGTTTAGGAAAGTCAAGAATTGAAATACGAACAGAGAATAATGTACATGACGATCATGCCCAGCAGAAGCTGGACATGCCGCCTGTATTAGCCGTTTTTTGAAAATAAATTAAAATAATCATTATTCCATTCCATATTTTGCCCAATTGATTAAGTTCATTCGGGCATTTTTTTGTTTGGAAGAATATTTTTTCGTAATTTTGTAAATCATTTATTGAGAAGATGTAAATAAGTGAAATTGCAATATATTTGAGCTAAACTAAATAATGGATTACTCCGTTTAGGACTGATACATTAGGTGCAAGGCGAAGAAACCGACGCACAAATGGCACATTTGATTTTGCCCGACACTCGAGCCAACGCTTCGCAAAACCAAAAGAGCCATTTTTTTGCCAACGCTTAACTATTATTTCCGATATTCACAATATTAAAATTAGACACTTTATATGCTATTAGACAACAAAACAAAAACGGACGATAACGACTTTTATAAAGTTTTTG
>JBBRJR010000113.1:0-7934 GCA_038218865.1 Kapaibacterium sp. (SeqCode)
TCGCTTTTGCCAGAAAGCCACTTATCCGAGGGATATTGATTCTTAAAGTAGGTCAATTGACGCTTGGCGTAGCGGCGGGTATTCTGACGGATTAACTCCAAAGCATCCACTTGACTAAATTCGCCGGCTATATGCCTTATCGTTTCCTTGTAGCCAACTGTGTTAAGTGAGTTTAGCGCTGGGCTAAATTTCTCCAAGATCAAAAGAGTTTCGTCCAAAAGCCCCGCATCCCACATCTCGGCAGCTCTAAGGTTTATTCTTTCGTAAAGTTCTTCGCGTGAGAAATCAATACCGAAATACAAGCAATTAAAATTTCTTTCGGACTGCAATTTAACGTGCGAAGCCGATAAAATATTGCCCGATATTCTATAATATTCAAGAGCTCGCAGTATGCGGCGAGGGTTTTTATCGCTATAAAGAGCGGCAGACTTCGAATCAATTGCCTGCAGTTCCGCGAAAAGCTCGTCCCGACCTCGTTCAGTAAGTTCTTTCTCTAAATTAGCTCTGACTTCTATTGTTTTTTCTCTATCGACCTCATCAGAAAAAAAGCCTTCGCAAAGAGATTTGACATAAAGCCCCGAGCCCCCGACGACTACAGGAAAGTTTCCTCTGTCAGATATTTCATGAACGCAGGCGGCGGCTTCGTCGCCAAAGATACCTGCCGAAAAATCGTCGGAAGGCTCAAGTATATCGATGAAATGATGTGGTACAGTCGCCAATTCCTCTCGATTAGGCTTGGCAGTGCCGATAGTCATGTATTTAAAGACTTGCCGAGAATCCGCCGAAATAATTTCTATTGGCAAAAGCTTAGAAAGTTCGAGCGATAACGCTGTTTTGCCGGACGCTGTAGATCCGAAAATAACTACTAAGTCAGTCTTTTCCACTGAATCCTTCCTTGCCGATGAGTGGTACAAAGCGAAATTTATCCTTTTTTTCTACCAAAAAGTCGTCCTCTGCTTGCCGCGTAACGACTGTCATTATTTGAGTGTCCTTTTTGCCAATCGGAACGACCATGCGTCCACCTATTTCAAGCTGAGAAGCAAGTAATTTCGACAATTTCGGCGATGCAGCAGTAACTATTATTCTATCATACGGCGCAAAGCGAGGCAAGCCTTGGCTTCCGTCACCCAAAAATACCTCAACGTCAATATTTAATGCGGCTAAAAGCGTTTTCGTAGAGTTATACAACTCCTTATGCCGCTCGACTGAAAAAACACGGCAGCCTAATTCAAATAAAACAGCAGATTGATAGCCGCTGCCAGTGCCAATTTCCAAAACACGACACGAAGGAAACGTGTTAAGCAATTCTGTCATATAGGCAACAGTATAAGGTTGCGAAATAGTTTGCCCGCAATCAATCGGCAAAGCGCAATCCTTGTAGCAAAGCTCGGAATTACCTTCGCCTGCAAAGATTTCTCGCGGAACACTGCCCAAAGCGCGCAAAACATCTTCGGATTGAATGCCTTTAGCCTTCAACTGCTTGACTAATTTATACCGTTTTACTCCATATTCAATATCTTTAGTCATTTTATATAAATATTCCTAATTAACAATAATATATAAGTCGAATAAATATGAAAATATTGGAAAAAAATACGCCGCCGCCAATCAATAGCCGATAGTCCCAGTTTTCAAAATATAGCTCGGAAGCGTCCTGCCGAAATATTCTTCAGCGCGGCGGGCTTGCTCAATTAAAACATCGAGGTCTATATCCTTGCGAAGCCCCATTCGTCCTAAGTAATGAACCACATCTTCGGTCGCAACGTTCCCCGCTGCCGTTTTGGTAAAAGGACAGCCGCCCAAACCGCCGAATGCAGTTTCATAAGTCTCTACGCCAGCATTCATAGCAGCGTAAACGTTTGCCATACCGAGTCCATAAGTATTATGAAAGTGGCACGTCAGCTCGGATTTGGGGAAGCGATACTTAATTTCAGTGAATATATATTCGACTTGCTGCGGATAGGCGTGTCCAGCGGTGTCTGCAAGGCTAATTTTGAAAAGCCCAGCAGCGTAATACTTATCAACGATTTCAAAAACTTTCTCTTGAGCTATTCTACCTTCGAATCCACAGCCAAATGCGCTTTGGACGGAAACTTGAACCTGCTTTCCGGCTGCCAAAGCCTGCTCGCCCATCTTAATAATCCTGCCTAAAGCTTCGTCAGTGGTCATTCCAGTATTTTTTTTGCTGTGTGTTTCGCTTGCAGAAACGCCCATGCAAATTAAATCCACGTCTTGAGCTAAAGCACGATCCAAGCCGCGCTCGTTAAGCACTAATCCTGAAAAAATAGTTTCGCCGTAGCTTGATTTAACGTTGTTAATATGTGCAAAAATATCGTCTGTATCTGCCATTTGCGGCATTTTCGCAGGATTTACAAAAGAACCGACTTGAATAATATCGACTTTGCTTTTGGCAAGTCTGTCAATCCATTCAATTTTTGTATCTTTAGCAACTATTTGCTTCTCCATTTGAAGACCATCTCTCATCCCGACTTCATGAATAACTAACCTGTTCATAATAAACTTTCTATATTTTGTTTAAAAAAAAAATAAATTAACAATTTTTTCTTAAAATACAATACAATAAACGGTTTTTGTCAAAAAAAATAAAGATTTTCCTAAATAATAATAATATTATTCAAAATAAATTTAAAACACTATGTTAATTTCATAATATTCAGTAATTTTGTAACATTAACTTTTTTAAAAATAAGGTGAAATTATGTCAGAATTTAAAATTCAACCAGCAATTAAAACACATAACATTACTTATGCTATCAGGGATATTATCGTATTGGCAGATCAAGTAAAAGCAACGGGCAAAGAGATGCTATATCTTAATATCGGAGACCCGAATGTCTATGATTTCGTTACTCCAAAGAACGTAATTGATGCTACATGCCGCGCTATGCGCGATAATAAAAACGGATACGCTCCGAGTTCAGGCATTAAAGAAGCCACAGACGCGATTTTGAGAGATGCAGAGAAAAAAGGAATAGTAAATGTTCTGGATTTGTTCGTTACAACAGGCGCAAGCGAAGCGATAGAGATTTGCTTGACTGCACTATTGAATCCGGGAGAAAACTTTTTAATGCCAACCCCTGGATATCCGCTCTATACGGCTATCGAAAGCAAATTAGATTTAACTTCAAATCCATATTACTTGGATGAAGCAAACGGCTGGCAGCCCGACGTCGAGGATATCAAATCCAAAATCAACGACAAAACAAAAGCAATCGTTTTGATTAACCCCAATAACCCGACTGGCTCGGTTTGCGAAAAAGAAACCTTGCTAAAAATCGTGGACTTGGCTCTCGAACACAATTTAGTCGTTTTCGCAGATGAAATTTACGATAAATTAATCTTCGGCGATAAGGAATTAATCTCCATAGCTTCGCTCAATCCAGACCTTTCGTGCATTACATTCTCCGGATTGTCTAAAAACTACGTCGCTCCCGGTTTCCGAATCGGCTGGGGAATTGTTTCAGGACGCCCAAATGTTTTGCGAGACTACATCGAAGCAATCAACAAAATAGTGCGAGCTCGGCTTTCAGCTAACCACCCCGAGCAATACGCCATAGCTCCTGCTTTGGACGGCGACCAATCCCATTTAGAGGACATCAACAAAAGATTAAAAAGCCGCTCGAAAGTAACAATGGACAAATTGGCAACAATCCCAGGCATTTCGCTTGTCGAGCCTGTGGGCGCGTTCTACGCATTCCCGTCAATCGACGTCAAAGACGATTGGCACTTTTGCCAAGAGCTGCTCAAAGAGACCGGAGTAATCGTTGTTCCCGGCAAAGGCTTCGGACAAAAGCCGGGTTCGCATCACTTCCGCATAGTAATCTTGCCACCAGAAGAAATATTGATCAAAGCCTTCGCCCACATCGCCGCTTTCTACGAAAAATACAAAGCAACCGAGGCGACAGGCGTAAGGTAGCAGCAAGTAGTCAGGAAAGGCAAGAAAAGGCTTTGGGCATTGGGTTTTAGGCTTTAGGAAAGGCAAAGAGGCTTTGGGCATTGGGTTTTAGGTTACAGGAAAGGCAAGAAGGTGGCAGACCTCAGATAAAAGGTTACAGGAAAGGCAAAGAGGTGGCAGACCTCAGGTAACAGACGTCAGTAAAGCAGAAAAAGAGTAATAGAAGAGAAAAATAACATTGTTTTTCTTGAAGTAGGGGGCTGTCTCATAAGTAACAATTTCGCGAAATATGGTCAGACAAGGATGTCCGACCTACCAATATTTCAAGGAGTTAGTAGGACAGACATTCTTGTCTGTCATCAAACATTGACTTATGAGACAACCCCTTTATTTGTTTTGTGGAAACTAACGCCCAACTATCCTTCCTAACCTTCCGAAGGTTCAAAACCTTCGGAAGGTTTTTTGTTTTGTAAGCATCAATTCCAGATGCCCTACACTTCAAAGGTGTAGTAAAGGCAAAGAGGCTGTGGGCATTGGGTTTTAGGTTACAGGAAAGGCAAATAGGTGGCAGACCTCAGATAACAGACGTCAGTAAAGCAGAAAAAGAGTAATAGAAGAGAAGAAAATCAATGTTAAATCTCTTTTTTATTGTCTTCATTGCCTTTTCCCTACAGCCTACAGCCCAAAGCCTTCAGCCTAAGCCTTTCTTCCTGCCGTTACCGACAACTGGAAACTGATAACTGGGAACCGCAAACCGCAAACCAAAAACCGCAAAGCCAGCTTACTCTTCACATATTATTCTGCCAACAGCTCGGGTGCCGTTCTCATAAGTCATTGTGATGATATAGACGCCACGAGATAATTTGCTAATGGGGATTTGCTCTAAACTGCTGGCGCTAACGTGCTTGCTTGCCGAAAAGTGGCAGCTGCCCAGTACGTCATATATACCTATATTGGCTAAGCCGGATGCAACTGCTCGGATATTCAGAAAGCCTGATGAATAGTAGAAAGAAGCATCATCGTTTTTCTGAGGCTCGCTTATGCCAGAAATGAAGTCGGATTCAGAAGCTCTGACGAGTAATAAGTTATCGCCTGATGTACCCCAAAAATCATAATCGCCTTCACTAACTTCCTTGACCGCATAAAAACCCCTATTATATGGATAAGTACTTTTCTCATTTATGATGTATTCCTCATTGAAATTGCTGTCTAAGGCTAATGCAGCATAAGAGCGAACTTTGTTATTAAATGGATCGTACGATCCTACACTTAAATATTTTCCTTTTGAATCCTGAAGAGATAAAGTTGTTCTGTTATCAGACCACCATTCTTTTTTTCTAATTAATTCTAATGAGTTTTTATCATACACATAAATGAAATCTCGGTAACCATGGAAAAAATAATATCCGTTGATTATTAATTCATCTTGTTTATTAACAAACATATTACTAATGTAAGTGTCTTTGTAATAATTATTTACGGTATCGTCTCCAGTATAATCAGCTATATTTATTTCTTTTATTATATCCTTATTACTGTCCAACTTCATAATTGAGGCAGTTTTCTTATAAAAATACGAAGTATAGTATATGTTGAATTCGGAGTGCAAGAAAAACCCCTTTCCTTTATCAGAGATTATTTTAAGTGGGGTGTAAGAGGTATGTGGATAAATTTTGTAATCTCCAAATGGTTTTTCTTTCATATATTTTGTACTTATAAATCTGCCACTTGAATCAAAATTGGATGCAACTATTCTGTGGAAGGCGGTGTCAATTGGATTGCATATTTGAAAAAAACTTTTATCCGCATTAATAAATATTGGATTGAACTGACCATATAATTGTACACGCTTTGTTGTTGTATCGACATACGAAGATAAAAATTTCCCTTTAGGATCAAATTCAATTAGTAAAGGTAGCTTATACATCGAAAAACCAAGATGCCCGCCATAATAATAGTTATGATTGTTGATAATCACCAAATTGCCATTATCTTTATAATAAGCATCTGAATTATTCCTACCGATATATAAAGGTTTTTCATAAGCATATTCAGCATAATAATCAATTTTATAAATAGAATCTTTGTCGGGAACAAGTTTTAATGCATAGACGCCTGGAGGATAATCTTCATACAATATTATTTGTTTTCTTGATAATGTACCAATAATAGTAATACCCCCGTCATTATTAGGTATGGAAAATCCAAACAACAAATGATCAATCATATTTGTATCTTGCGGAGCATATGTTACTTCTTGTTTTTTAGCAAATAGATTATTGCTTGAAAGCAATCCAATTGCTATAAAAAAGACAATAAAAAATAATTTTTTCATTAGTGCACCTTTTATTAATTAAAAATTCATATAATAAAAATTTGGAGCCCTATCTTAGAGCTCCAAATTATGTGAATACTATTTAGCTATTATAAATGGTTTTATATATTTTTTGTAATTAGATGAAACAAGAACATAATAAGTACCGTTAGGATAATTACTGACATCAACTATGGTATTAGTTTCGCTAGTTTTGAAATGATTACTTATAAGCAGTCCTTTACTATTATAAATAGCAAATGCGCAAGATTTACATATTTCTGAATTAAGTACTAAATTTATAGAATTATTTGTAGGATTTGGAAATATATTCATCATTTTGTTGCCTGATTGATTCCCAATCATATCCGTAGATATTTTAGGCGGAACATAGGAACTCCCATAAAATAAAGGATCTATTTCGTCAGCATAAATATCCTTAAAAGGATACTCAATCCAGATTGGACCTTGATAATCTTTAATTAAGTACTCATCTCCACATTTGTAAGAACAATCGGTAATGTAATTTGTTTCGCCGTAACAGTTAATTGGTGGAGGTTGCATATATTGACATTCTATAGCTATGCCGGCATCGCCAAGAATAACGGTTGGATCTATTTTTATTTTCCCAGTTTCTGGATCAATGCAAAACTTATTTAAAATAGTACAACATTTATCAGGGTAACAATTCTTTTCTGTAATTACTGTTTGTAATTTCCCTTGGCTATCCCTAAACGTTCCGTAGCAGTATGCTTTACATGATCCTGTAACGTGATATACTTTCGTCGGATAATTATCATCTTCCCCACAAAAAATATCATGTCCCTGGGTTTGGTTTACTAAAGCATTGTTATCTTTGAAAGATTGAGTACCTATTTTCAAATACATATCTTCAAATAAATAATGAAGCTTGTCTTGATCTGGGAATGAATTTCCTTCATAAATCCAGTTCAGTAACTGATCGCATAATGAGCTAATTGATGGGTTGTCCGACACTTCAAAGAAAACAGCGAGTATTTTGTGTTGTGTAAGATTATGATCAATTTCACAAAACCTAAAAAGGTACTCTACCCGAATTTTACATCCATACTGGGCGTCTTTGACGTTATAAGCACCGAGTTGCCAAGCCGACCATCTGCTCCCATTGCCATCAAAACATAAATTCATATCTTCAAATTCTTGATTACAGAAAGAGTTAAGATTATCGATAATAATATCATGAAGACTTCCTCCACCTTGATTTGCCCATTCTTCTACTAAGCTACCATCTAGCTCAGGTATTTCATTGGGGTTGAAAGATATGTAATCTAATTTTGTTATAGCAGTTGGTGGTTGTGCTTTTAATGAAACCACGCAAATAAATATACTTAAAACTAATAATAAATTTTTCATTTTTTTATTTCCTTAATTAGAAATTTTTTGAGATTTTGTTTAATACCTAAATAAACTTCTTTGAAATCTAATTAATTTTGCATATATTTGTTTGCTAAGCAATTTGCAAAATAGATTAGTTTAAAAATTAATCCGCTTTGGGAATTTTCCTAAGGTCAGTGTCCCCAGATGCTGACCTTTTATTTTGCAATCATATATTTGCTTCTCCTATATTTAAAAGTGTTAATATGTTATCTTATGCTTCAAAAGCAAATTAATGAAATTATTTTTATTCTGCAAGCTTTTTTTTAATAAAAATAGATATTCATAATT
>JBBRJR010000114.1:0-7896 GCA_038218865.1 Kapaibacterium sp. (SeqCode)
ACAACGATCGTTGTTCCTTACGTTCCCTACCGAGCTTGTTTAGATGGGGTTGTCTCATAATACGAAATCCAAGCAGTTTTGTCATTCCCGCGAAAGTGGGAATCCATTGTTTTTCAGTCGCTTGCGAAGGCATAGATTCCCGCGATCGCGGGAATGACAAGAACATACTACTTAATCAACAGTCTACTAATATTCCACATAAAGGATGTTGAAGACAATTTTATCTCAGATAATGCTGTCACATAAGATATATTTTCTGGGAAAATAGTCAAGCAGGAATGCTTGAACTACCAAAATACCAATGGCTTAGTAGGACAAGCATCCCTGCTTGTCATTAATTCGATAATTTCGAGACAACCTCAAAGTAGTTCCTAACCCAGATGTAGGCTTGATAATTTGACCTTCGAGAGGAACTATCCGCGCTGGGCAGCTACGACGCCGATGATTATTATTACGCCGCCGACTAAGAATGTTGCTGAGACGCTTTGTCCAAAGAATATAAATGCCATAATGGTTGTGAAGACGGGTTGCAAATTTGTAAATACGGAGGCTTTGCTTGCTTCGATTTTCTTTAATGCGTAAAACCAAAGGACGTAGCCTAAAACTGATGTTCCGAAGCCTAAGTAGAGCAACTCCGCCCATTGCGTGGGAGCGATTCGAGAGAAATCGAGACCGAAGCCCGATATGAAGTATATAGGTATGAATTCGATGAAGCCTGAGAACATAGCAAGTGCTGTAGCGAATATTGCTCCGTATTTCAGTGAAAACTTCTTGCCGAGAACCGTGTAGAGCGCCCACGAAAAGGATGCGGCAAGAGCTAAAAGGTTGCCCAAGAAGTAATCGCCCGTGAGTACTAAGCCCCGCTCCAAAAGTACAACGACTGTTCCGGCAACTGCAAGGGCTACGCCGCCGAGCTTTAAAGCGGAAGCCGATTCTTTTAGAAATAAAATGGCAATAACAAGCACAAATGCGGGCGAGAGGGCATAAGCCAGCGCTACGTTTGGAGCTGGAACAAGTTGGATTGCTTTGAAAAATATAAATTGATTGCCGGGAATATTTAAAAAGCCTAGAAGCAGCCAAATGAAAATGTCCTTTTTTTCAAAGCGGACAGTTTTTTTTCGTCTGAAAAACATCCAAACAGCAAAGGCAAGGCAGGCGATACCGGCGCGCACGAATAATATCATCTCCGGTGGCAGCGAGCCTGTCAAATCCTTGGCGATTATGTGCGTTGTAGAAGCGATTAATTGGTGGAGAATGAGTATTTCGTACACGGCAGCCTTGATGAATTTTTAAGATATATTTTTTTTGCGTAGCGATTTAAATTTCAGCATACGCTTTATCCCGCTGATTTCGCTAAGAGTGAAAAATCGGAATAAATAGAGCAGCAGCAGGTAAATCACCAAAAAGCCCATTCGGATTGAAAATGAATAGCTCATCGGCATTCCTTCGGTTATTGCTTTTCCGGCAAAGAAAACAATTGCGGTCGAAACAATGATTGTCGCCACGCGTTTCCATTCATATTTAATAGGATAAAAGCGTCGTTGGAACGAAAAAAGCGTCGTTGCGCCGACGGCGTAGCCAGTTAAAATAGCGATTGCCGAGCCCCAATAAGAGAAAAGCGGGATTAGAATGAAATTCAAAATAATACTGACGATTGCGCCGAAACCAACTGAGATACCGGTGTATTTCGTGTTTTTCGTTATCAGAAATCCTGCTGAAAAGTGAGATTGTGCGCCATTGAGGAAAAAAGCGGCGAGGATAATCGGGACAACGCCCAAGCCCACCCAGTAACTTTGGGCAACGAATCTGCCACCGATAAACGGCATTTTTACAACGAATTCGATGAAAAACGAGGTTGCCAAAAAGACGGCTGAACAGACCAAAGTAAAGTATGTAAATATTCGCGCAAAGAGATCCATTGCGCCTTCGTCCTCGTATCGGCTCATGTAGAACGGCTTCCAGGCGTAATCGAAGACGGTAACGACAATCATCATCGGGATAGCGAGCTTGTAGTTCACCGAATATATAGCCAAATCGTGCATACTGGCGAACGCCTTGAGGAATGGTCTGTCGGCTACTTGTAAAATTATCGCGGATATATTGGCAGGTAGCGTGGGCAAGCCGAAAAGTATCATCTCTTTCATCAGTTTGAAATCGGGCTTCAGCGTTAGGTTGCCGCTTATTTCCTTCCAAACAATCAATATAGCAATCGAAGAAGCGATAAGTTGGGATAAGATAACGCCCATCGCTCCAGTTTTCATATAAACGACAAAGATGAAATTATTGATAACTGCTATGATTATCACAATAAATCGCGTCATGGCGAATTTTTTGGCATTGCGCGTCATGCGTAAGTAGGCGTAAGGAATAAAGATTAGCGAATCGAACACGGGAATTAGGATAGCCAAGCGTATAAGCGTTGCGGGGTTTTTTATTTGAATGAAGTCCGCGGCGAATAGATCCGCTGTTGCGATAACGACGACACACGTAGCGATGGCGATTGAGCCGATAATCATAAAGGCATTGGAGAAAATCCTTTTTGCTTCTTCGGGATTTTTTCTATCGAAAAAGCGGAAGAAGGAGGATTCGATGCCAAAGGAAAATATAATGTTCAAAAAAGCGATAATTGCATAAAGATAAGTAACTTCCGCAAGCTCGGTCGAAGACAGATAATTTGTATAGAGCGGAGTAAGCAAAAAAGTAAGGAATCTTCCGATAATTTGGAAAAATCCGTAAACCATCGTATCGCCGGCTAATGATTTTATTTTGTTAAGCATCTATTTTGATGAAAAATTTCAAAATCGTCAAAAAATTATTTGTAAAAATAAGGAAAAAATTGCTGGTAAAAAACAATAATTCGTATTGAAATATTATTAGTCAATATACTTCTTAACAATTAGTAATTTGTTAAATAAGAAATTAATTAAAAAACATGAAATCAAAATTAGAAGAGTACGATAATTACTCTATCATACGATTAGACGGACAATTCGTAGGCGGCGAGGAAACCGATAAGCTGTTCGAATTAGCATATAGTATAATTAACACTGACCACAAGAATTTAATAATGGATTTCAGCTGGGTTGTATATTTCAGTTCAATCGTTATTGGGAAATTAATACGAGCGAATCGGGACTTTACCGAAGCCGATGGAAAACTTGTCATTTGCAACGTAAATAAAACGATTAAAGATGTTTTTGATATAACGAAAGTATCGAGTTTTATCCCCATCTACGATAATGTTGAAGACGCAGTATCGCATATAAATAATTAAAATGCCAAGTGTTGATTTCGTTTATTATTCCTTTAGTTGATAAATATCCATTATTTAAAAATTGAGGATAAACCATGAACCTACAAAAATTAACTATAAAAGGTCAAGAAGCTGTCCAGACAAGCCGAGAAATTGCAGAAAGTTACGGCAATCAATCGATAGCTCCCATCCACGTTTTCGCAGCCATAGTACAAGACAGCGAAGGCATCATTCCAGATTTACTCGCGAAATTAGGCGTAAATCTTTCTTTCCTGAAAGTAAAAATCAACGAGCTGCTTGAGAAAAATCCAAAAGTAAGCGGCTCATCTGCAAGTTCGCAGTACGTCTCGCCACAGCTCAATCAACTTTTGGAGCAGGCACTTAAAATTGCTAACCAACTAAAAGACGAATACGTTAGCGTAGAACATATTTTATTGGCTATAGTTGAACAAAAAAGCGATATATCCAAGCTTTTACAAGATTCAGGAGCCAGCCGCGACAACGTCCTAAAAGCACTGAAGGAAATCCGGGGAAGTAACCGCGTAACTGATCAAAATCCCGAGGACAAATACCAAGCCTTGAAGCGCTACGGCAGACAGCTTAACGATGACGCTCGCCGAGGCAAGCTCGATCCGGTCATCGGGCGTGAGGACGAAATACGCCGTGTGCTGCAAGTGCTATCCAGGAGAACCAAAAATAATCCTGTCTTGATAGGCGATCCGGGCGTTGGCAAAACTGCCATAGTCGAAGGCATTGCCCAACGAATTGTACAAGGCGACGTTCCCGAAAGCTTGAAAACAAAGGAAATTGTAGCGCTGGATATGGGGTCTTTGGTTGCGGGAACAAGCTTCCGTGGACAATTCGAGGAACGCTTAAAGTCAATCATACGTGAAGTAGTCGAGAGCAATGGCGAAATTATTATGTTCATTGACGAGCTGCATACTTTAATTGGAGCGGGCGCCACATCCGGCAGCATGGACGCCGCTAATATACTAAAGCCTGCCTTGGCTCGTGGCGATTTGCATTGCATTGGTGCAACGACGTTGAACGAATACCAAAAATATATAGAAAAAGATGCTGCCTTAGAGCGGCGTTTCCAAAAAGTAGTAATTGACGAGCCGGATATAGAGGACACTATTTCTATTTTGCGCGGGCTTAAAGAAAAATATGAGATTCACCACGGCGTAAGGATTACGGATGCTGCTATAATTGCTGCAGCCGAGCTTTCGGCAAGATATATAACAGATAGATTTTTGCCTGACAAAGCAATAGATTTAATCGACGAAGCGGCAAGTAAATTGCGAATTGAAATTGATTCAAAGCCTGAAGTGTTGGATAATATAGAAAGAAAAATACGCCAATTGGAAATTGAAAAGCAAGCACTTTTAAGGGAAATCAATTAAAACGATAGGGTTAGAGTTTTGTCGGTGTGAGAGGATTTGAACCTCCGCCCCCTACGTCCCGAACGTAGTGCGCTACCGGGCTGCGCTACACACCGTTGCTAAAATAAAAAATTCGATTGCTACTTTTCAAAGTTTCAATCGAATTTTTTTCGTAAAGAAACTCAATGTTTCAAGTGGGCCCTACGGGATTCGAACCAGCGACCTCTTCCGTGTCAGGGAAGCGCTCTAGACCAGCTGAGCTAAGAGCCCTAAAAATTAGAATACAAAATTAGGTAATTTTTTTTAAATAAAAAAAATATTTATTTTTTGGCACTCATTTTGTAGAGTAGGGTTAGAGATTATTTTGCATTCGTTATGTTATGTTGAGTTTTTTTTGTATTTTGAGGGTTGTGTTTTTAATATTTTTATTAATTTATTTAAAATCATTTTTTGTAAGATTATTTTTGTGAAATAAGAACCATGCTTGATATTGATATTCTAAAAGAGAGGGCGAAAAAAGCATTTGAAACGCGAGACATAGCGTTATTTGACCATATTATGGACGAATTCCAAAAGAGCAAAGTCCGCTTAGCCGAGCAGGAAGATATGTTCCAAAATATCTTTCAAAAATCCGGCGATCCAAATTTCCTATTGCTCGGCAGTCAATTTATTGATTGCAATTTAAAAGCTCTCGAGCTTTTTGGTTTAAAGACTAAAGATGAACTTGTAGGTTTGCATCCTTATGATTTCTCGCCACGATTGCAACCTTGCGGAAAAACGTCCCAAGAAAAAGCTGTTGAGATGATTGATATTTGTTACAAAAACGGTATCAATAATTTCGAATGGCAGCACCTCGGCTCCGTCGGCAACGAAATCACAACTGACGTAACTCTAACGCAAATCAGCAAAGATGGGCAGCAGCTCGTTCTGGTTTCACTAAGAGATATTACTCAAAGAAAAATAGATGAAAAAGATCGACTTGTCATGCAAAAAGCCGGCAAGATTAAAGAACAAGCCGATTTCCTATCTCTTTTGATGGATTCTATTCCAGATTTAGTATTCGTTAAAGACCTCGAAGGTAAATATATCAATAGCAATCTTGCTTTCGCTAATTATGCTTTTAAAGACAAAAAAGAAATTATCGGCAAAAAAGACTCTGATATTTTTAACGAACTTGAAATCAAAATCACAAAGCAAGTCGATGCTGTCATTGCCGATTCATTTCTTCAAATTAGAAAAGAACAAGTTATTAAGTTCCCCGATGGGAATAATTATATTTTCGATACCATTGAAACGCCCTTTTATAATTCCGCAGGCGAAATGCTTGGCATAATTGGAATAAGCCGCGATGTTACCGAAAGCAAAAAGCTTGAAGATGACATAAAAAGGATAAATCAAGAGCTCGAAATTATTATTGATAAAAGGACTACAAAGCTACAAATTGAAATTCGCGAAAGAATTCGTGCCGAAGAGGCACTCAAAAAAAGCCGCGAAATGTACAGAAACTTATTCAACAGCGTTCCGGTTGGCATTTACCGTACTGCTTTAGACGGCAATATAATTTTAGCTAACCCTGCAATCATAAGCATGCTTGGCTTTAATTCCCTTAACGAGCTAAAAGCTCGGAACCTTAACCTTGAAGGCTTCGTAGAGACTGAGTTCAGGAATAAATTTATCTCTCAAATCGCTGATTCCGACGAACTCACGGTTTTTGACTCTATCTGGATAAAAAAAGATGGCACAAAGCTTTTTGTCCTTGAAAAAGCAAAAGCCGTCAGAGATAATGCAGGAAATGTGGTTTACATCGAAGGAACTGCCGAAGACGTTACCGAACGCCGCAACGCCGAGCTTTTGCGGCAAACCGTTTATGCCATCTCCGAAGCTGCGTACAGAGTCAAAAATATCCAAGAGCTTTACGCCTTTATTCACAATGCTGTCGATAAATTAGTTGTCGGCAAAAACTTTTATATAGCAATCTTTGATAAAAATAAAAATGAAATCTATTTCCCTTATTTAGTAGATGAAATTGAATCGCCCAATTCTTCGATTTTGGGACCATTTCCTTTTGCTAACGGGCTCACTGAGTATGTTATAAGAACTAAGAAATTTCATTTGTTGAGCAAAAAAGAAATAGAAAAGCTCGAAAAGGAAAACGAGCTACTCGTCAGTGGACCTATGCCGTTTTCTTGGCTCGGAATACCACTCATTAATAATGATGAGGTCATGGGTGTTATTGCCGTACAAAGCTATGATATTGAAATTGAGTATGGGCAAAGCGCAATAGACGTTCTTGTTTTTGTTTCCAATCAAGTCGCCATGGTTATCTTGAGAAAGCAAATTGAGCATGAACTTTTGATGGAACGAATATTCCTATCCGATAAAATACTGGAGCGTACAGAAGAGCTTAGCGTACTAAATGCCGAGCTTGAAAGCGCGGTCAGAACCAAAGACGAGTTCCTTGCAAATATGAGCCATGAGCTTCGTACACCGCTTAATGCCATTTTGGGCTTATCTGAGATTTTGCTGAAAAATAAGGAATTTAACGGCAACGAAAAGCATAATAAAGCTCTAACCACGATAAAGGACAGCGGCAGCCATTTGCTGAATTTGATTAATGACATTCTGGATCTTTCAAAAATCGAAGCGGGGAAGATGGAGCTTAACTTTGAAGGGCTGAACATTAACAACCTTGCTAATGCTTCACTGAATTTCGTCCGTCAAATTGCACTTAAAAAGCATATAGATTTGTTACTTTTTATTGATGAAAACTGCCCTGCTACTTTTTATGCCGATGCTATCCGAGTAAAACAGATTCTAATAAATTTGCTTACTAACGCCGTTAAGTTCACAGCTAATCGTGGGAAGGTTTCACTCGTCGTTGGATTTGACAGCAGTCGTCAAGCTCTCACATTTACCGTAGAAGACAACGGCATAGGCATCGATCACGATAAATTCCAACGCCTCTTCAAGCCATTTACGCAGCTCAGCAGTAATCTCTCGCGGGATTACGAAGGCACAGGCTTAGGTCTTTCATTAGTTTCGAAGCTTACTGAAATGCACGGCGGTAGCGTCGCCGTCGAAAGTGAAATTGGGGTCGGCAGCAAGTTTATTATTCGTTTACCGATTAAAAACCCAATAATCGATATGAACGTTTTCGAAATTCATGCCAATAAATCTTTCAGTAACCTTAAAAATGCGCTAATCGTCGAAGACTCTATCGATGATTCGGTTATACTTGCCAATTACCTCGCTAAGCTTAAC
>JBBRJR010000115.1:0-7868 GCA_038218865.1 Kapaibacterium sp. (SeqCode)
ATGAACGCTATACCTTACGTTTCAATAGTCGATGGCGGTACTATCGAACTAGTTCGCAGCTTTGGCGTAGAAATAGCGTCCAGTGCTGACTTAGTTTCTATATTCGAATCTCATTTGAATATGGATGACTTTTTAAGTCATAAAGAATCCGGCGAACTTATGCAAATGGTGAAAAACGAAACTTTCCTCGAAATAGCTAAAAGAATTAAAAAAGGGGAGAGCCCTAAGGAATATGAAATTCAAGAATTCATGCACGATTTGATGAGAAAGAACGATTTGGTTTGGCCCGATGGGCCCGTTGTAGCTATTAACGAACACGCCGCTGATCCTCACTTTGAGCCAACCCCCGAAAATAGCCATGCGATGAAAGAGGGCGATTTGGTGCTTTTGGATTTATGGGCAAAAAAATCAGCTCCCGGCAGTATCTTTTATGATATTACGTGGATGGGATTTATCGGCAAAACCGTTCCCGAAAAAATCGAAAAAATATTCCGTATAGCAGCCGATGCTCGTGATGCAGCCCATAAATTCGTATTGGAAAAATTTGAAAGCGATACGCCTGTCTATGGTTGGGAAGTTGATGACGTTTGCCGCAAGGTAATTGTAGATGCTGGCTATGGTAAATATTTCATTCATCGCACTGGACATAATATTGCCGAAGAAGTTCATGGTAACGGTGCGCATATAGATAATTTAGAAACTAAAGACGTCCGTGTGATTATACCGGGCAGCTGTTTTTCAATTGAGCCGGGTATTTATATACCCGAAGAAAAAATTGGCTTCCGTACCGAAATTGATATTTTCGTAACTGACGAGAAAAAGGTCGAAGTCATTGGCGATATTCAAGAAAAAGTTATACCGATTATGACATTGGTTTAGGCCCGAGGCATTCTTAAAATTACTTCAGATCCATTCTGTTAATTAATCTTTCCAGTCCGGGCTCGCTACTAATGCCGAGCCCGACTGATATACGCCTTGATGAATTAGGATTTTCAGTGTTTAGTATGTTCTTGCCGTCAAGCACCATAATCGTCGAGCCTCCGCCGTCTAAATTCATAGCATCGTAGCAGCCGATATATTTCATTAAACCCGCGAGCTGCGATAAATCTGCTCCGCTTGTATTGTCCTTGCCATTATTTGAACGGATAGTAACCAGATAAAATTTAGTCTTGTTTTTATTGAATCCACAAGCTGTGCGTGGCAAATCATGGCTGATAAATCTTCGTCCAGTTGAGCCTTCGTTGCGGGCTTCGTGCGAGGCAACACCATTACGCACAAGACGCGGCGTACCGCATACAGCAGATGTGAAAATTTCTTTTTCATTGGAATTTGTATTGAACCGGAGCAATAAAGTGTCGCCTTTTTTTGGAAGACTTTCGTGAGCGAAATCGCGTCCATAAGAAATAATGCAGCCGTATCGCGGCATGTCCACAGCTTGGGAATCGATTGATTTTACTACGCAATAGATATTTTTATTCACTGCTGGTGAGGTTAAATATTCTAATTTCACTTTGGGCAGTTTGAATTCTATAGAATTATTCCGTTCCATCTCGACTAATTCATTGCGCATAGTTTCCAAATCGAATTCCATTTCCGTAGAATCGTTGAAATCAATTTCATTAACTTGGTTGTCGAGCGCTGTTTCGATTAGGTTTTTTGCCTTGCCCGGGCTGATGTAGGGGATTGTCTGTCCGCCGAATTTGTTGTAGATGACTATTCCAGTGGTATCGCTACGGCGATTAACAAAACTGATAGGAAACTCACGTAAATTTTTCAACAAAATGCTGCCGCGTATTTTAAAATTATCGATAAACGGCGTGCCACTTTCGTTTACAAAAAGGCTGCTCCATTGCTTATAGCTTACCATTTCGACAATTTCGCCGTCAGCGATAAGGGGCCCGATAGGATAATTCGTATATGCCCGCCAAAAATTAGCATTGACCGCACCCTTTATATTTGTATTATCCAAGGAATCAAAATACTGAATAATATCTTGCAATTTGGATAATTCGCTGATGTTATTATTCGCTTTCATTACTTTAATTCTGGACTGCGGATTTTCAATTTCGGCTTGCAGGATATGCACGTCGTGCTTCATCCTATTCATAGTAACCTGCAATCGCTTATAAACGACGCCACTCGAAAGCAAAGTATCTTGCAAAAGCTCGTATCGAGTTCCGGCGGGAAGAGTTCTTTTGGCGGGCTTTTTCTTTTTTTTAGCAAATACGTCATTTTGCGGAAACAATAAAAATGCAGAAATAAGCAACAAACAAATAAATTTGAATGAAAGAAATCTTGTGTAATTATATTGGGAATTTACTTTTGGAATATTCATATTACTGTCTAAGTGATTTAATTTTTTCGCGAACATCATTTAAATAAATTGAACGAGGATATTGCGCAAGCAAATCAGTATAGTTTTTCATAGCTTCCTCCGTACGTCCCAAGGCTATATTGTTATCGCCAGTCATCATTAAAGCAAAGTCGCCGTATATTGTTTCGGGATTCGCTTTCATAAGTGAATTAAGCGTCGCCAGCGATGCCTCGTAATTTTGCAATTTATATTCAATTTCCGCCTTGTTTTTCAAAGCAATATCGCCTAAATTTGTGCCTTCGGCTATGGAAGCAGTTTCTTTCAATTTTTCGATTGCTTGCGGATATTTTTTTGCTCGTGCGTAAAGTTCATATTTCGCATAATCAGCAAGAGCCTTGACGTATTGGGTGTTTTGCTCAATCAAAACAATTCTGCTAAGCGATTTATTAGCTATATCGGTTTCGGGAACAATGGACAATTCCGAAAAAAGCGTAAGAGAGGAATCTATCATTCCTTTGAAAAACAAAATTTCAGCGGTTAAAAATCTTGCTTGATTGCTTTGGGCTGGCAAATTATTTTTAAATCGCGTAGTTAAATCATTGAGAATGGGCTGAGCCTTATCAAAGTTTTCGCTATTTATATAAATATTTGCCAAATCGAGAGATGCATTGGCGCCGACTGATGAATAAGGTTGCTCCTTTATTGCTGTGTTTAACTCATCAATTGCCATTTGCTCGTCTTGCAAATAAGCAATCGCCAAATCCGCAATGCGAACTCGGCTTTCAGTTGCTTGCTGCGTTGCGGGATAATCTTTGATTATTCCGCGATAACGTTTGATTATTTCTTCGGCATCTGAGCGGCTGATTGCTTTGTTGGATTGCATCTTTTGCTCCAAAGTCCGAGCATAGCCAAAAAGGGCAGAGTTTACGTAAGGATTATTTTTTCCTAAATCTATCACTGTTGCAAAGGCTTTAAGTGCTATGTCGTATTGCAAATCACGGCGTGAGTCATCAGCAAATCTCAAAATTTCAGCGCCATTAGCTTTTTTTATACGGTCTATGTTTTTGTAAACGTCGAGGGCTTGATCCAATCGATTGATTGTCCTTAAAAACCAAGCGTAAAGCTCTTGAGCTGTTATATTTTCAGAATTGCCAGAGGCAAAATCTTTAAGCTCTTTTTGAATGTAATCTTCTGCTTTTTTATCGACAATCAAAGCATAGAGCCGCCCTTGCGCAAGTGCCAAATTGCTTGTTGTTTTAAGCATTTGCAGTATTTCGTAAGTGCCGTTTTTGTAATCACCGACAGCTATGTATAATTTTCCTAATTCATCATAAAATAGGTTCGGATTTTTTAATTCTTCCCGTCCTGCTTTCAGTACTTCTATAGCCTTTTCGTATAGCCGCAATTGTACTTGGCTGTTAGATATTTGAGCATATATATCCACATTTTTAAATGTTCTTATAGCTATTTTCCAAATGTTATTGGCTTCACTTGTTGTGCCCAGCCGCCACAGCAATTCCGCATACAGTACAGAGGTCGCTATATCGGGCTTCGACTTGTATCTGTCTTCGGCGTAGGGGAGAAGCTCGCTGTATTTATTCATCATTTTAAGCGTGCGGGCTAGCCCCGAAAAATAAGTATCATTTTGGGGGAACTCTTTAGTTAGCTCTTCGTAGATGCGGGCAGAGTTTATTAGATCGCCACTTTTTTCGTAAGATTCGGCTAATCTAAACTTTTGCTCTGCTACGTTTTGGCTGAATAAATTAAAAATACTCAGGAAAAATACTATTATAATTATGCTTTTTTTCATATTGTCATTTACATTATCTTTCATCGAAATTTAAATTCAAAACGTATTATTGACGTTAATAAAATTCTTATGTTGTTTTGTCTGCTTTTTAAACTTAGTTACTAACAAGAAAACCAAACATATATTACTGATTTGAAATAATTATTCTTTTATTAAAAATAATTCAAAATAGAAATTATTTTTATCGTCTTTTTCATAGCTCACATAACAAATTTGAAAACATTTCAGTGAAATACTTATGGCTAATTCTACTTCCCCGTTAAGCGAAACCACAAAGTCGATTATCGTCGGCATACTACTCGTGTCATTCATAGCCTTGCTGATATTTTATTTGCAGTTTTTTCTGCTTCTTTTTGCTGGAATATTAGTTTCTGTGTTCTTGAATTATTTATCTTCTTATTTCGTGAAATATTTAAAATTTCGCTACGGGTGGGCGTTGTTCTCCGTAGTTTCATTAATCGGTTTGTTTATCGGAATAATGATGTATTTTGTGGGCAGCTCCATTGTAGATCAAGTCGATGAGATGGTAAAAGCCTTGCCAGAAATTCTTAAAAGTTTATCTAACACAATCTCTCAAAATCCGATGGGGCAAAAGCTTTTAAAGCAAATACCCGATGACCCAATGAGTTTTATAATTAGTAAAGCTGATGCTCTCTCTCAAATTTGGGGTTCGTTTTTTAGTACTTTAGACGCAATGACAAATTTTTTAATAGTTATAGTAATTGGGCTTTTTTTGGCAGCTACCCCGAGTGTATATGTAAATGGTTTCCTTCGGCTTTTCCCTGTACATTTTCGAGCACGATTGGAAGATGTTATGGATAAAGTGCATGATACACTCAGTCTTTGGCTTATCGCTAAGTTGTGCTCAATGACCGTCATTAGTTTAACTGCCGGTATCGGTTTGCAAATTATCGGAGTTCCGTTGCCTTATGCTCTTGCTTTTATTTTGGCTATACTTTCGTTTATCCCGAATTTAGGTACAATCTTAGCAGTAATACCGGCTATATTGATTGCTTTTTTGGGCGGAATCAATCAAGTGCTGTATGTAATATTATTGTATATAGGAGTGGAAATGCTTGAAAGTTACGTCGTTACTCCGTTCTTTGAAAAACGTATGGTCTCGCTACCTCCAGCACTTACGCTTACATGGATGGTTCTTTTCGGATTGATGGCAGGCTTAACCGGACTAATTCTAGCTACTCCGATTTTAGCAGCTTTAATTGTACTAGTAACAGAATTATATGTAAAAGATTATCTTGAAAAAAGGACGCCTTTGAACGTAAAAAAATAATTGTAACAAACAAAAAAGTTAATTACTATTAATTAATTTATATTCTATTGTTTTTTTCATATATTGCAATAAACGTTTTCATAAAACGTTAAAAAGTAAGAACAATTTATTTTTTTATGTAGGCTAAAAAACCATGAAAACAATAGACCTAAAAAAGATAATTTCCGATAAAATCATGGAAATACAAGATGTATCTATTTTGCAAAAAATAAATACATTTGTCGAATCGAAAGCGAAAATCAAGAATCAATTCTCTTTGCTGAGTGAAGATCAATTAGCTTGGATTAAAGAAACAAGCAACGATTTCAAAGCCGCATATACTCAAACAAATGACGAGATAGCACGCGAAATCGAAGAATGGCTCAGCGAGAAGATTCTTATCTAAATTCGTTATTTGAGTAGTGCATTTAAATACACTTAAGTATTTAAAAACAAAAAAAGACTTTCTTAAAAGTGATATTCACTTGGTAAGAAATTTTTTTTTATTTTTATCGAGATGGCATAACAAACTATCGGTTGAATTAATAATTCTATTTTAGTTTTTAAACCTACTCAGTATTCTGGAAATAAATATTATTTGTAACTTTTTGAAAATGATGAGCTTATAAATAAGATTAAAATAATTCTGTGACAAAATGGCATTTCATTTGTCATATAAGTAAGGATTTATTACAAATTTGAAAAAGGTCTTTCTTGTAAGGGCAGGTTACGAACATTGAAAATTAATTCACGGTAGAGACACAAAATCTTGTGTCTCTACAAAAGAATACGAAACAATTTATGTCAAAATATCAAAACAAATATAGAATTGAAACTACTCGAATATCAGGTTATGATTATTCGCAACCTGGATCGTATTTTATTACTATTTGCACAATAGACAAATTACAAATATTTGGAGAAATTATTGATGGTAAATCGATATTGAATGCAGTTGGTAATACTGCAAAAAAATGTTGGTTAGAAATACCTAAACATTATCCTAATGTGGCAATTGACGAATTTATTATCATGCCAAACCACATTCATGATATAATTATTATTAAGGATAATCTTGTGTCTTACAACAAACCAGCGGTAGAGACACAAAATCTTGAGTCTAACAAACAACAAACCGTAGAGACACAAAATCTTGTGTCTTACAACAAACCAGCGGTAGAGACACAAAATCTTGTGTCTTACAACAAACCAGCGGTAGAGACACAAAATCTTGTGTCTCTACAAAGACAAAATATCAACAAATTCCATAATATCATCCCATTATCAATTGGGTCAATAATTCGTGGCTTTAAAATTGGCGTTACAAAATGGTTCAGAAGCAATACAGACAAACAAGATGTCTGGCAGCCTAATTATTACGACCATATTATCCAAAATGAACAAGAATTATATCAAATACGTCAATATATAAACAACAATCCGCTTAATTGTGATATTGATGAAAATTATCATAAATAAACAAACAAACCGTAGAGACACAAAATCTTGTGTCTAACAAACAACAAACCGTAGAGACACAAAATCTTGTGTCTAACAAACAACAAACCGTAGAGACACAAAATCTTGTGTCTTACAACAAACCAGCGGTAGAGACACAAAATCTTGTGTCTCTACAAAAGAAAAAGAATAAATTAAACATCAGGGAATAGAAAATGAAAAAGGTATTAATTATTATTGCTCTGATGCTGTCGGCATCATCATTATTTGCACAGAAATGGGAACGTAGCAATATTGGCTATGGTGCACAAATGAATGGAATTTCTTGTAATGACAAAGGAACATTTATCGTTAATACAAAGTACTCTATTTACTTGAGCAAAGATTTTGGCGAAAGCTGGCAATACCACAAGGAAATCATTGATCAATATTCAAAAACCATAGCCGACGAAAACAATGATTTATATTATATTTATTATTCTAATTTCTATAAAGAAGTCGGGGATAGCTTGGTGTTTATTGATAGCTGTAGCAACAAGGCTGGCTTGAAATACTACTTTGGCAGAATATATTTAGGAGGAGTCGGTGTATATTCGAGCAAGTCTGAAAAATTGGCAACAATGCCTAATTTTACTGAACTTTTGAAAACAAAGAACAACGATTTATTGCTTTTCGGCGATAGCGTCAGGATATCATTGGATTCAGGAATAACTTGGCGAGCCATCAAAGAAAATAAATTATTATTCAACACTGTAGAAATTGATGAATTGAACAATTTATATTTTGGGTATAATACTGGAAGCATCCAAAAATCAACCGATACAGCAAAGACATTTGTAGCAAGCGGATTAAGCCTATCCAGAGTAAATTGTATTAAGGACATAGGCAACGGCGAATTGTTGGCAGCAACAACCAAAGGTTTAATGAAATCAACTGATAGAGGCGATACATGGAAAGATACTATTTTACCAGACACAAAGATTAAGCATATTGTATATTCAAATGGCATATTAATA